>DATINU010000213.1:0-3133 GCA_035473955.1 Allosphingosinicella sp. | reverse complement strand
GCAGATGCGGATGACCGGCACGATGACCGCCCGCCGTACGGGCGATTGCCCGGGCTGAGGCGCGGTCAAGCCGAAGGACATGGCGCCGCCGAAGCCCGCCGGGGTTTCGGCGGCGCAGTCGTAAGGAGGAAGGGATGAGGCGGACGATCTTCGCGGGCGCGGCGTTGCTGCTTGCTTCGTGCGGCAGCGAAGACAAAGGCGGCAATGGCGCGGCGGAAACGGCGAACGGCGCCGCGCCGGCCAATGTAGTGGTGCCCGCGCCACCTTCGCCCGGCGGCGGCAGCGCGCCTGGCGGGACGGTCGAGCTTCGTCCGGGCCAGTGGGAAACCACGGTCGAGATCCTCCGCATGGACATTCCGAACATGCAGGGCGTGCCCATCCCCAAGCAAGGTCCGGTCACCGTCCGCTCCTGCCTGACGCCCGAGCAGGCGCGGCGGCCCAATGGGGGCTTCATGACCGGCGCGCGCGACCAGAATGGCTGCAATTACGAGAATTTCTCGATGGCAGGCGGGCACGTGCAGGGCACCGTGATCTGCAACCGGCAAGGCACCGCGATCCGCTCGACCGTGAACGGCACGTTCAGCGCCGAGGCCTATCGGATGGAAACCGAAGCGAGCGTGCGGACCAATGGCATGACCGTGAACACCGCCAACCGGATCACGGGGCGCCGGATCGGCGACTGCAAGGGCTGAGCATGAAAGCACTGGCCGGGTTCGGCCTCGCCGGCCCGCTCATCCTCCTGGCCATCGCCTGCAGCGCTGGTGGGGGTGGGGACAATGTCGCCCAGGAGACGCCCGCGCCCGCCATCGCGCCGGGGCTCTGGGAAACCACCAGCGAGATCGTCGATGTCCGGGCGCCCGATCTCCCGTTCGAGGTCAGGCGCCGGATGCTTGGGCCGCGCCCTTCGGCGCGGGGCTGCATCACGGCGGCGCAGGCCGGGCGGCTGATCGCCGGCCGCAATTGCAGCTATGACGGCTTCACAATGCGCGCCGGGCGGCTCGGCGGCCGGATGACCTGCCCCGGCTTGCCCCGGCCTACGATCGCGACCATGGAAGGGCGCTACGAACCGCACCTTTACGCCTTCGCCATGCGCATGGAGACGGCGCTGCCGGACGGGACTGGAATGACGATCGAAGTGAGGGGACAGGGCCGCCGGCTCGGCGATTGCCCGGGCGGAGCCGCGAGCGAAGGAGCAGGATCATGATCGGTTATGTGACCTTGGGCAGCAACGACATGACGAAGGCGCGGGCTTATTATGACGCGCTGCTGGGCAGCATCGGCGCGAAGCGGCTGATGGAGTTTCCCGACGAGTTCGGCGGTTTCACCATGTGGGGCACCAATTGGGGGCAGCCGGGCATCGCCGTGACGACGCCTTACAACAAGGAGCCCGCCGTCGCCGGCAACGGCAACATGGCGGCGATCGTGCTCGACGAGCGCTCCAAAGTGGACGATTTTTACGCCAAGGCGATCGCGCTCGGCGGCAGCTGCGAAGGGCCTCCGGGCGTGCGCGGCGAGGAAGGCGAGCAGGCTTTTTACGGCGCCTATTTCCGCGATCCTGAGGGTAACAAGCTCTGCGCGTTCCGTATCGGCCCGGCCTGAGATCATGCGCGTCCGGGTGATCGTGAACAAAGGTGGCGGCACCTCCAAGGGCGACGACGAGGAAGCGGCGCGAATCAAGGCAGCCTTCGAGGCCGAGGGCGTCGATGCGGACGTCCGGCCAACCGAACCCGCCGAGCTTCCCGGCGCGTTCAGCGACGCGGCCGGGACCAAGGGCCTGGATGCGGTGGTAGCGGGCGGCGGCGACGGGACGCTGAACTGCGCCGCCGGGCATCTCGCCGATACCGGCCGGGCGATGGGCGTGCTGCCGCTCGGCACGCTCAACCACTTCGCCCGCGATGCCGGCATTCCGGTGAAGCTCGAGGAGGCGGTCGCCGTAATCGCCAAGGGGCGCACGAAGCAGGTCGATGTCGCCGAAGTGAATGGCGACGTCTTCATCAACAACAGTTCGGTCGGCCTCTACCCCGACATGGTGCGCCTTCGCGAGGCGCAGCAGGAGCGGATCGGGCGGGGCAAGCGGCTTGCCATGCTTACGGCGAGCTGGGCGTCGCTCCGTCATTTCCGCAGGCACCGGCTCTGGATCAGCGCGCCGGGGCTGGAAGCGCCGGTCAAGACGCCTTTGCTCTTCGTCGGCAACAATCGCTACCAGGTGAACCTGTTCGCGCTCGGCCAGCGCGAGCGGCTCGACGCGGGCGAGCTCTGCCTGTACGCGATCCGGGCGCGGAGCCGGGCGCACCTGCTTTGGGCCGGCGTTCGCGGCATCTTCGGCAAGCTAGATCAGCAGCGCGATTTCGTCACCGCCTATGTAACCGAGGCCGAGATTTCCTCGGACCGGCCGCAGCTTAGCGTCTCCGCCGACGGCGAGGCGCTGCGGCTGGAGACGCCGCTCCGCTACCGGATCCGGCCGGGTGCGCTGAAGCTCATCGTGCCGCCGGAAGGCTGATCGTCTGCCCCGCCTCGGTGACAAGGAACCGGTCCGGCGCCAGCCCGCGCGCCCGGGCGAGCGCGGCGATGGCGCGCGGCGGGGCGTCGATCGCCTCGAAGGTCAGCTGGAAGGTGCCCCAGTGCATGCCGATCGCGGTCGCCGGGTTCAGGATCTCGAAGATCCGCACCGCTTCTGCGGGATCGACGTGGCTCTGCGCCATCACGTCGCGCGGCTCGTAAGCGCCGATCGGCAGGATGGCGAGGCGAAACGGTCCATGCCGCGCCGCTTCGCGGGCCCAGGCACCGTCGCCCCAACCGGTGTCCCCGGCGAAGAAGATCTTACCCGCCGGCGTCTCCACGGTGAAAGCAGACCAGAGCGCGCGGTTGCGGTCGGTTCCCCAGCGCGAGCCCCAGTGATGGTTGCGCTCGACGATCACCTGGCCGCCCGGGACCGGCACGCGGCCGCCCCAGTCGCGTGCCACCGCATCGACGCCGGCGCTGCGCAGGATCGTGTCGTTGCCGAGGCTGGTGACGATCAGCGGCCGGTCCCGCTCCCAGAGCCGCCTCAGCGTCGGCAGGTCCATATGGTCCCAATGATTGTGGCTGACCAGGACCAGGTCGATGTGCGGCAGGTCGTCGAAGCGGACGCCCG
>DATINU010000212.1:0-6263 GCA_035473955.1 Allosphingosinicella sp. | reverse complement strand
GACGGCGGCCCTTTCCGCGATGCCGTCGCCGAGGCGCTGAAGGGGATCGATGTGCTGCTCGAAGCTACCGCGCTCGAGCGCTGCCTCCACGGCCAGGAAGAGATCGTCTATTATCAGGGGCAGCGCGTCGGCGTCCGCTGGCGCTACGACAATCGCCTGCTGATGAGCATGTTGCGCGCCCGCAACCCGCTCAAATATGCGCCGCTGCATGAGCTGGAAGGCTGGATGAAGCTTCGCCGGGGGGAGTGCCCCGCCGATGTCGAGGGCGCGCTCGACCGGCTCGCCGCCGCGGAGGCCGAATGGGGCCACCGCCTGCCGGGCGAGGACCTGCTCGGCCGGCCGGCGCCGGCGCTCGAAGCGCCCGTTGAGGCGTCAACTTCGTCAACTTCGGGGGCGGGGAGCGATCCCGTTCAGGCGTCAACTTTGTCAACTTTGCCAGGGGAGGGCGGCGGGGAGTCCGCCGCGGCGCCGGACGGAAATCCTTAAAACAGAGGCCGAATCTCTGCTGCGGGCCTGCGGCTAAATCGGGGGTGAAGGTAAGCGTTTTTTAAATCCCTCTTCAGGCAGAAGCTGAAACAAGAGAGCAAAAGCTCTGCGTGAGGAAAGTAAAATGCTGGCTGAGGACAGGGTCGTGGAAACCGGCTTCTCGTTTTCCAACAATGTGCCGATGCCGCCCGAGCGGCGGCATGACGAGCGCCATCTCAAGATCCTGCGGGTCGGGACCCTGATCGTCGATGGCCGCCGCGAGCTCTGCCTCATCCGCAACATTTCCGCCGGCGGCGTCATGGCCCATGTCTATTCGCCGCTGAAGGTCGGCCGGCGCGTTTCGATCGAGCTCAAGACCCATCAGCCTGTCGAGGGCCATGTCGTCTGGGTCCGCGAGGCCAATGCCGGGATCCAGTTCGACGATCGCATGGACGTCACCGAATTGCTGGCCAATCCGGCGAAGCTCGACAATGGCTGGCGCCCGCGCACACCGCGCGTCGAGGTCGATCGGATGGCGACCCTGCGCTGCGGTGCCCGCACCCACTGGGTTCACGCCCGCGACATCTCGCAGAGCGGGGTCAAGGTCGAGACCGACCTGCCGCCGGCCGAGGGCGCCGAAGTGGTGGTGACGATGGAGGGCTTCCGGCCGCTGCACGGCGTCGTGCGCTGGCAGACCGACGGCGCCTGCGGCATCGCCTTCAACCAGCTGATCCCGTTCGGCGAGCTGATCGCCTGGCTGAAGACGGCCGGCTAGCGCCGTTCGTCCAGCGCCGTCCCCAGGTCGCGGAAGGCAAGATCGCGCAGGTAGAGCGTCTCCCCCGTCGTCCAATCCTGGCGCAACAATTTCTCGTCGCTGAGATCGGCGTCCAGCCATTGCCGGACGATGTCCCGCAGCGTCCGCCGCGCGCCGCCGCCCGCCTGATAGTAGGTCATCGCCGCCGCCGCGCCGGTCCAGGGCGAGGTCGGATGCCGGTAATCGTCGAAGAAGCGCCCGCCGGTGGTCAGCGGGACATAGGCGCCCGAGGCGAATTGGGCGGGCGGCTCGGGCAGGTCGCGGACGGCGCGGATGAAGGCCCGGGCGGCATTGCTCTCCGCGCCGCCCGCGACATGGGTCGCGACCGCCGCCATCGCCGCGAACACCAGATTCTCGGTCCGCCGGCCGTTGTTCGGATAATCGGACCAGGCATTGCCGTCCTCGGGACCCCGGTTCAGCCAGGCGACCGAACGGCGCAGCGCGGTGTCGACGCGTCCTCTCAAGGCGGGCGGGACGATGCCGGCGCGGCGCGCCTCGGCAAGCGCGATGGTGAGGATCGCGGTCGGATGGACCGCGGCATTGTCGGGAGAGCGGACCGCGTTCAGGCTGATCGCCCACCAGCCTTCGGGATGCTGCGCGTCGAGGATCGTCTCGAGCAGGCCGTCGGGCGGCGGACGGCCGAGCCGCGCGGCAGCCATGATCACCCAGGCATTGCCGATCGAATGCGGCACGCCGTCCGAATGGAAACAATGGCAGCCCGTATTCTGGACCTGCGCCAGATAGGAGAAATAGCGCGGCGCGATGTCACGGCTCTCCCGCGGTGCCCCCGCGATCAGCTGCCCCGCGCCCCAGGCCCAGTCCGATCCGTTCAGCGCGCCTTCGGTCGAGATCATCCCCTCCGCTCCGCGCGCCACCCGTTCACGGGCCAGCGATTCGGACGCGATCGAATGCTCCAGATGTTCGCGCGAGATTGGCGGGGCGTCCGGATCGAGCGCGAACATCAGCCGCGGCCAGGCGAGATACAGCGACAGTGCCGCGAGCAGCGCCGCGAGGCCGATGGCCAGCCAACGCCGCCGTCTGTGCTTGCGCTTCTTCAGCGGCGCCGCGGCGGTCCTGGCGCCCGGTCCGCCGATCCGCGCCCGCACTTCGTCCAGGAAGCGCTCGCGGACCTCTTCGAAGTCGCGGGCCGAGCGGCCGATCATCAGCGCCTGCACCATGAACAGGCCCATGGGGAAATCGGTGGGCGTCAGTTCGTCGGCCATGATCGGCAGCAACTTGTCCTGCTCGCGCGCGATGATCGCCTCGTGGCGGACGTTGGGCGAGGCGACGCTGGCGCGTGTCCAGAGCGCGACGACCAGCCGCGCGCTCAGCAATTGCTCGCGTATCCAGCTGTCCCAATCCTGTCCGGCCGGGGTCGATTGATCCCAGAACACGCCATAGCCTGCCGCTTCGAGCGCGTCCCGCACCCGCTCGGCGACGTCGCGGTCGCGGCTCGAATAGGACATGAAGATATCGGCCAGGGCGCGCCTCCCTCGGCGGCGATGCCTAACCGAGCCTCGAACGGATTGCCAGCGCGCGCGTCGTCGCCCTTGTCGAATCGAAGAGCGCCGATTAGCACTTGAACCGAACACCGGGAGGGGATGCCGAACATGCACTTGATCAGGCTTGGGATTGCACCCGCCGCGCTGGTGGGCCTTGCCGCCGCCACAGTCGCTTTGGCCCAGGATCCGCCGCCTGCACCGGCGCCGGTCCTGATCGCGCCGCCGCCGCCCGTGCCGGCGGTCCCGCAGGCGCCGCCGCCGCCCGCCCCGGCGGTCGCGCAGGCCCCGCCGGCACCTCCCGCCCCGCCGGCACCCTACCGGCGCTGCGCAAGCGGCCGCGGGCCCGCCTCGATCGGCACCTGCGCCCTTCATGTCGTCCCCGATCAGACCGCTCGGCTGCAAATCCGGCTCGAGCGCAACCTGCCCGGGCGCATCGGCGCGATCGTCCTCATCTGGCGCGAGCGCGCGGACGTTGGCGGGGTGATCTACCGGATCACCGGCCGGGCGCTGGGCGCCAATCCCGGCCAGGCGGCGGGCACGATCCTCTCGGTTCCGGTCTCGAGCAGCTATTGCGCGCCGAACAACCGTTCGTTCGAGGTCGAGCTGGAGCTGGAAGATGGACGCAACCTGGGGCTGATCGGCCGCTTCACCTTCCCCTGTTCGGGCTAGTTCGGGCTAGGCCCCGGGAAGGCTGGAGCGGGTAGCGGGAATCGAACCCGCGTCACAAGCTTGGAAGGCTAGTGCTCTACCATTGAGCTATACCCGCTCGGGCCCGCGCCCCTGCCATCCGAAGCGCCGCGTCGTCAACCGCTGACGATTTGGCCGGGAACGGGACAATCCGGCGACAGGCGCCGATGAATGCGCGACTTCGGCCCTATTTGCGGCTATGATCTCGCTCCGCAACGATGAGGGGCGGGGGGCCGTGGCAACGCAGGAATCCTCGACCGAAGCCGGCGGCGCCAAAGGCGCGACGCCGCGCTTCGAAAGGATCGTCGCCGATTATGGCGGCCTGATCTCGCGCATCGCCATGTCCTATGAAGCCGATCCCTCGTTGCGTGAGGATCTGACCCAGCAGATCTTCCTCGCCGTCTGGCAGGCGCTGCCGAGCTACCGCGCCGACGCCTCCCTGAAGACGTTCATCGCGAAGGTCGCCCAGAATCGGTCGATCTCCTACGTCGCCCGCCAGACGCGGCAGCCCCGCACCGCGGAATTGCCCGAGACGCTCGAGGCCGATGACCATACGCCCGAGCAACACGCCATAAACCTCAATGAACGCGAAGCTTTGCTGGAAGCGACCAGACAGCTTGCCATGCCGCAGCGCGAAGTCATCATCCTCGTTCTCGAAGGTTTCACTTATGCCGAGATCGGCGACATGTTGAATATTGCACCAAATGCATTGGCGCTTAGACTTTCCCGCGCGAAGGCGGCGCTGAAGAAGATTTTGGAGCCCGGTGAATGAGCGATTTCGATCTCGACCGCCTCGGCGACGTCTGGCGCCAGCAGCCGGATCCGGCCGAGCTCGAAGCGCTGCGACGCTCGGCGGAAGCGGTCCGCCGCCGGGCGCGCTGGAGCCAGCTGATCGAGGTCGCGGCGGCGCTGGTCGTGGCGGGGTTGGTCGTCGTCCTGGCCTTGTCGAATCCGGAACGGGATATTCTCGTCGCCGGCGGCGCGGCGATCGTGATCCTGCTCTACAGCCTGATCCGGCAACGGCGGCTGCGCGAGGCGGAGTTGCACGGGCTCACCGGCAGCGCCGAGGAGATGATCGACCAGTCGATCTTCCGCGTTGAGGCGACGCTGAAGCGCGCGAAGTTCGGTGCCGTGATGATGCCGGCCGGGCTTATTTTCGGCCTGAGCTTTGGTTATCTGATCGACCGCGGCTCCGCCGGCCGACCCATGACCTGGTATCATGGCCAGCCCGGCCTCGCGGCGATCGTGCTTGCGCTCGCCTGCGCATCGCTCGGGATCGCGACGATCCTCCTGTTCCGCTCGATGAGAAAGAGCCGGCAGGAACTGGAACGCCTCACCGGCCTGCGCGAGGCTTATCGGAAGGAAGGCGAGCAAATATCGTAATCTGCGCACTGTCCCCGATTAGCGAAGTTTCAACCTTTTTGTGAGACACATACCGGCCTCGGAAAGCCTAATACTGGGGAAGGTAAGCAACAATGAACAATAGCCACAAGGCGCTCCAGCTGGACGTGGAGCAGCTCCCGGAGCTGGCGACCGAAGTCGCTCTTTCGGGCTCGGCGAAGCAGCAGGAAGTGGGCGGCGGCTGGTGTGTCGGCGTCGCGGCCGGCATCGCCATCTATGCTTCTCTCTGATTGAGGCAAATATACGCGGCCCGGCCTGGAAGGACGACCTTCAGGCCGGGCCGCGCTGCATATGAGGGCTAAGCGGCATGATCGTCGGTGAGGAACTCCAGCGCTGGCTCGCCGACCCGGCTGCGCAGCGCCGGACCCGCCAGCGAGTCGACGCTTTCGCCGCGGAATGGGACAGCGGCCCCGCCCATCGCGCAATCGGCGCGGCCACCGCGTCCCTTAAGACGCCCGCGGCCGAGGACGTGGCGGCGATCGTCGCCAATCTCTTCGCCGACGATTTCTGGGTGGAGCAGCTGCTCGACGGCCTCACCGAGGCCTTGCGCGAAGATCCCTATTTCGAGCCGCCTTTCCGGCACATCGGCAGCGACATCCATAACGGCCTCGTCGTGTTCGAAGACGATCACGTCTCGATCGCCGCGGGCGTCACCCGTGCCGCGCAGCTCGCCGCCAAGAAGCACGCTGCACAAGGGCCGCGCTCGATCGCCTTTTCGGGTCAGCTCACGCTCTTCAAATTCGCGAAGGCGGGCGGTGCCAGGCTCTCCTTCTGGGAGTGCCCGCCGATCACCGACGATTTCAGCGCCGCGACCGCCGGCAAGTGCGCGCGCCGCGGCGAACGGGGCATCGAGGACGGGGCCATCGTCATCGTTGACGGCCGCCGCGAGGGCTTCGTCATCGAGCACGCCACCGCCAATCTCATCGTGCTGCAGGCGACGGTGAAACCGGGCCGGGCGCCCCTCGCCGTCGAATATGACAGTCAAAGCCATGGCTTCGTCGGCTGCAGCGCCGCCGACGACAGCGCTTCGCGCATTCAGATGATCTCGACCCTGCTGCGCAAGCTCGATTGCGTCGCCGCCTTTCCCGCGATCGCCGGCTTTATCGAGCATCCGAATTTCTTCGTGCGCTGGCACGTGATGAAGGAATTGCTCGGCCTCGACGTGACAGCGGCCCTTCCCCACCTCAGGAGGATGGCGGCCCGCGACCCGCATCCCGAAGCGCGTCGCGCCGCCCGTGCGGTGCTCGACCGCATCGAAAGCGGCGAAGCCGCGCGCAAGGCCGCCTGATGGCCCGCATCATCCCGTGCAAGGAAGAGAAGGCGATCTCGCTCGGCGACCTCGTCCAGGCGCTGAACGACGAGGCTTTCGATCCGGGCGACGAGGAGAGTTTCGC
>DATINU010000211.1:0-1601 GCA_035473955.1 Allosphingosinicella sp. | reverse complement strand
TGCCAGCGAAGGCTGGGGTCCATACAGAATTTCCGTGAAGGTGATGGCGCCGCTTGGATGCCAGCCTTCGCTGGCATGACGAGGAATTGAGATGGGTTTTCGTTGCGGGATCGTCGGGCTGCCCAATGTCGGCAAGTCCACCTTGTTCAACGCGCTGACCGAGACGGCGGCGGCGCAGGCGGCCAATTATCCCTTCTGCACGATCGAGCCCAATGTCGGCCGCGTCGCCGTGCCCGATCCGCGCCTGCAGGAGATCGCCCGCATCGCCGGCTCGAAGGCGATCATCGAGACCCAGCTCGAATTCGTCGACATTGCCGGACTGGTGCGCGGCGCCTCGACCGGCGAGGGGCTCGGCAACCAGTTCCTCGGCAACATCCGCGAGGTCGACGCGATCGTCCACGTCCTGCGCTGCTTCGAGGGCGGCGACGTCACCCATGTCGAGGGCCGGGTCGATCCGGTCGCCGATGCCGAAGTGGTCGAGACCGAATTGATGCTCGCCGATCTCGAAAGCCTGGAAAAGCGCGTCCCCGCATTGGTCAAGAAGGCGCAGCAGGGCGACAAGGAAGCGAAGATCCAGGCCAACGTGCTCGGCCAGGCGCTGGAACTGCTGCGCGATTCGAAGCCCGCGCGCCTCACCGAGCCGAAGGATCATGAGGAAAAACTCGCACTCGACCGCGCGCAGCTGCTGACCGCCAAGCCCGTTCTCTACGTCTGCAACGTCGACGAGGGTGACGCCGCGAACGGCAACGCGCTGAGCGAAGCCGTGTTCGCCAAGGCGAAGGCGGAGGGCGCGGTCGCCGTCATCATCTCCGCCGCGATCGAGGCCGAGATCGCGACCATGCCGGCCGGGGACCGCACCGAGTTCCTCGCCGATCTCGGCCTCACCGAGACGGGCCTCGCCCGCATCATCCGCGCCGGCTACGACCTCCTTCACCTGATCACCTTCTTCACCGCCGGCCCGAAGGAATCGCGCGCCTGGACGGTCGAGAAAGGCGCGAAGGCGCCCGAGGCGGCCGGCGCGATCCATTCGGATTTCGAACGCGGCTTCATCCGCGCCGAGACCATCGCCTATGACGATTATCTCGCCTCGGGCGGCGAAACCGGCGCCAGGGATGCCGGCAAGATGCGCGCCGAGGGCAAGGACTATGTCGTGCAGGACGGCGACGTCCTGCTCTTCCGCTTCAACGTCTGAAAATCAGGCGGGGCGCGCCAGCCAGGCGAGCCAGAATTTGGCGATGTCGGGATAGGGCCCCTCGCCGGCGACGCCGCGCAGCACCGCTTCGGCCTCGCCGCGCTGCCCGGCGGCGGCCAGCGTCATGCCCAGGCGCGTGTTCAGCGCCGCACCGTCGATGCCCCCCTGCGCCAGCGCGCGGCGATAGGCGGCGACCGCGTCCGGGAAACGCCTTTGCCCGAACAGGATGTCGGCCATTTCGGAGGCCGGCGCAGCCGCCGCTTCCCGCTGCAGCGCGACGAGGCGTTCGGCCTCGCGCGGCACGGCCCGGTCTATCTCGCGGAGGATCGCGGCGGTCAGCGTTTCGCCGCGGCTGACGAGATTCCGTGCCAGGCCGTCTTCGATCACCGCCTTGGCCTCGCTCGCGCGG
>DATINU010000210.1:0-4506 GCA_035473955.1 Allosphingosinicella sp. | reverse complement strand
GAGCGCGCGCCGGTCCTGCCGCGAGGCAAAGACGTCGTAGCCGGTGGCCTCCATGCCCAGCGGGCGCATGATCTCGTCGCGGATATAATCCTGGTAGCGCCGCCCGGAGACATTGGAGACGATCCGGCCGAGCAAGGCATAGCCGAAGTTCGAATATTCGTAGGCCGTTTGCGGAGCGCGGGTGAAGGGCAGGCCGGCGCGGAGCATGGCGGTGAACTCCGCCTCGGTCAGCACCTGCTGGCGATCGCCCCAGGGATCGTCGGTGACGAAGCCGCCGACATGGGAGAGCAGGTCGCGGACGCGTATCCTGGGGCTGTCGGCGGTGGGATAATGCCAGCCGCGCAATTCGGGGACGTATGTTTCGGCCGGCTCGTCGAGCCGCAGCCTGCCGGCGTCGCGCAACTTCAGGATCGCGAGCGCGGTGAACGCCTTCGACATCGAGGCGATGCGGAACAGGGTATCGGGCGTGACGATCTCATTGGGGTTCCGAGTGCGGCTGCCAAAGGTCCGGACATAGGCGAGGCGCCCGTCGGCCACGATTCCATAGACCAGGCCGGGGACGTGGTTCTCGGCCATATAGCGCTCGAACAAAGGGTCGAGGGTTGGCCCCGATCGTTCGACGGCGTGGTCGGCCGGGCCGGCCGGCGGGGTCGGCTGGGCCTGAACCGGTGCGGAAAGGGCGAGGCAGAGGGCGGCGAGGAACAGGGTCTTGCGCATCGCCACGCGATAAGGCCTCATCCGCCCCGGAACAATCGCCAAGCATGGGCGCTGGGAGCCGGATGAGCGAACCCGAATTCGATTGCCTGATCGTCGGTGGTGGGCCGGCGGGGCTGACGGCCGCCATCTATCTGGCGCGCTTCCACCTCAAGACGCAGGTGGTGGACGCGGGGAGCAGCCGGGCGGGCCTGATCCCCTGTACGCGCAACCATGCCGGCTTTCCCGATGGGATTTCGGGGGTCGAGCTGCTCGAACGAATGCGGGAGCAAGCCCGCAAATATGGCGCGGCGATCGAGGATGGGCGAGTGACCCGGCTCGACCGGGCGGAGGGCGGCTTCGCCGCCGAATGGGGCTCGGGGCCGGTGACGGCGCGCACCGTTTTGTTCGCCACCGGCGTGCTCAATCGGCGGCCGCCGATGGACGAGGATCTGCACGATGAGGCGCTGGCCCGCGGGCTGATCCGCTATTGCCCGATCTGCGACGCCTATGAGGTCACCGACCGCAAGGTGGGCGTGATCGGCAGCGGGCGGCACGGCGTGGCCGAAGCGGTGTTTCTCCGCGGCTATACGGCCGATATCATTCTAATCGCGCCGGGGGGCGCGCACGATCTGGCCGAGGAAGACCTGGCGCGGCTTAAGGACATGGGCATCGTGGCGGTGGACGGGCCCTGTCACGCGGTGGCGGCGCTCAACGACGCGATCGTGGTCGAGACGCCCGCTGAACATTACACGTTCGACACCGTCTATCCGGCGCTCGGTTCCGACGTGCATAGCGAGCTGGCCGGGCAGATCGGCGTGGCGACGAGCGAGGAGAGCGGCTGCGTGATCGTCGATTCGCACCAGCGGACCAACGTGCCGGGCGCCTATGCGGCCGGGGACGTCGTGCTGGGCCTCGACCAGATCAGCCACGCCATGGGCGAAGGCGGCGTCGCCGCGACGACGATCCGGAACGATCTGGCGCGGGAGCGGCCGCTGCTGCGCTAGGCCAAAAAGGCCGGGTCGGCGACGATCTTCCCTTCCACAAGGTCGGCGGTACCCGGCCTGAAGGCGATCAGGGCCCGCTTGCCGTCAGGCTTTTCGATCTCGAGCAGGTCGCCGGCGCCAAAATTCTCGACCGCGACCACCTTGCCGAGCAAGGCGCCGCCCGCATCCTCGCAGGAAATCCCGATCAGATCGGCGTAATAATATTCGCCCTCTTCAAGCGCGGGCAACGCATCGCGGGGCACGCCCAGCAAGGTACCGCGCAGCGCCTCTGCGGCGCTGCGGTCGGCGATCTCGGCGAAGCGGGCGATGGCGCCGGCGCTGCCGGGCCTGACCGATTTGAGGGTCAGCACCCGCTCGCCGGCATGGAGTGTCTTGTAACGCTTCAGACTGTCGAGACCTTCCGCGAAGAGCTTCAGGCGCACCTCGCCGCCGATACCGTGCGCACCGGCGACGGCGGCGAGGATGATCTGGTCAGCCAATTACTCGGCCTTTTCGGCCTTTTCCGCGCCCTCCTCGGGAGCCGCTTCGTCGCTGCCCTCGGCCGGAGCCTCGGCGGACTCGCCCTCATTGGTCGCTTCTTCGGCCGGCGTGGCCTCCTCGACGGCCGGAGCTTCCTCGGCGACCTCCTCGCTGGGCGCGGTCTCTTCGGCGACTTCCTCTGCGGCAGCTTCCTCGGCCGGGGCCGCCTCTTCGGCGACCTCTTCGGCGGCGGGAGCCTCTTCAGCGGCGGCTTCCTCGGCGACCGGAGCCTCCTCGACGGTCACGTCCTCGGCCGGAGCCTCGGCGGCGGCTTCCGCGACGGCGGGAGCCTCTTCCTCAGCGGCGGACGCGGCGGCGGCTTCGGCCTCCTTGTTCGCCTTCTCCTCGGCGCGTTCCTTGGCCTTCTCGCCCGGCTCCGCCTTGTTCGGATTGTTACGCGCCGGGCGCTCCTTGATGCCGGCGGCGTCGAGGAAGCGGAGCACGCGATCCGACGGCTGCGCGCCGACGCTGAGCCAATGGCGCGCGCGGTCCGCGTCCAGCTTCACCCGCTCGGGATCGTCCTTGGCGAGCAGCGGATTGTAGCTGCCGATCCGCTCGATGAACTTGCCGTCGCGCGAATAGCGGGCGTCGGCCACGACGATCTTGTAATAAGGGCGCTTCTTTGCACCGCCCCGGCTCAGCCTGATTGCAACTGCCATCTTAACTTATCCTTTCTGAGAGATACGTCTATTTCTTGAAATTACCTGGGAAGCCCGGCGGCAGGCCGCCTCCCGGCCCTCCGATCGGTGGCAGCCCGCCTGGGCCACCCATGCCGCCGGCCCCGCCGAGGCCGCCCATGCCGCCTCCGCCGAACAAGGCGCCGAGCTTTGAAAGCCCGCCCATTTTCTTGATCTTCTTCATGGCCGTGGCCATTTCCTGATGCATCTTGAGGAGCTTGTTGACGTCCTGCACGGTGGTCCCCGAGCCGTTGGCGACGCGGATTTTCCGTTTGGCGTTCATCAACTCTGGCTTGCCCCGCTCCTTCGGCGTCATCGAACTGATGATTGCGTCGAGCCGCCCCAGGACATTGCCCTCGAGCACGCCCGACTGGTTGATCTGGTTTTTCATCTTGCCGAGGCCCGGCATCATCGCCGCGAGCGCTCCGAGCCCGCCCATCCGCTGCATCTGCTGAAGCTGCGAGCGCAAGTCGTTGAGGTCGAACTGACCCTTGGCCATCTTCTTGGCCATGGCCTCGGCGTCTTCGGCGTTGATCGTCTCCTGCGCGCGCTCGACGAGGCTGACGACGTCCCCCATGCCGAGGATCCGGCCGGCCACCCGCTCGGGATGGAAGGGCTCGAGCTTGTCGATCGCCTCGCCGACGCCGGCGAATTTGATCGGCTTGCCAGTGACCGCGCGCATCGAGAGCGCCGCGCCGCCGCGCGCGTCGCCGTCCAGCCGGGTCAGCACGACGCCGCTGAGTTCGATCTGGTCCGAGAAGCTCTTCGCGACGTTGACCGCATCCTGCCCGGTCATCGCGTCGGCGACTAGCAGAACTTCTTGCGGTTCAGAGACTTCGGCGACGGCCTTCATTTCGTCCATGAGAGCCTGATCGACGTGCAGGCGGCCCGCCGTATCGAGCATCAGCACGTCGAAACCCTGCAGTTTCGCGGCATTGAGCGCTCGCCGGGCGATCTCGACCGGCTGCTGACCGGGGACGATGGGCAAAGTCGCGACATCCGCCTGGCGGCCAAGCACGGCGAGTTGCTCCTGCGCGGCCGGGCGGGCGACGTCCAAGGACGCCATCAATACCTTCTTGCGCTCTTTCTCGGTGAGACGCTTGGCGAGCTTGGCGGTGGTGGTCGTCTTGCCCGAACCCTGCAGCCCGACCATCATGATCACGGCGGGCGGATTGACCGCGAAATCGAGCCCCGCCTCCTCGCTGCCCAGCATCTCGACGAGCGCGTCGTGGACGATCTTGACGACCTGCTGGCCGGGCGTGACCGAGCGCAACACCTGCTGGCCGACCGCCTGTTCGGTCGCCTTGTCGACGAACTCGCGGACGACGGGCAGCGCGACGTCGGCCTCGAGCAAAGCGATCCGCACCTCGCGCATCGCGCCGCGCACATCGGCCTCGTTCAGCGCGCCGCGGCCGCGCAGGCGATCGAAGACGCCGCTCAGACGATCGCTCAGGCTCTCGAACATATTATTCTCCAACCGCGCCAAACGAAAAACGCCGGCGGGCGAAACCTCGCCGGCCAGCGTGCGTCCTCGGACGCTTGAATTCCGGACCTGTCGAAACGGGTCGTTGGCCAGCCCTTAGAAGCCCGGGGCCGCCAGGGCAAGGAAA
>DATINU010000209.1:0-26813 GCA_035473955.1 Allosphingosinicella sp. | reverse complement strand
CCCCGCGGCGATCGCCTCGTCCACCGCTTCGCCCGCCGCGATGGGCCGGCGGAAGATATCGACCAGGTCGATCGGCTCCCCGATCTGGGCGAGTTCGCGCCAGACATATTCGCCGTGGATATGCTCGCCGGTGATCTGCGGATTGACCGGCAGGACCCGGTAGCCGCGAGACTGCAGATAGGCCATCACCCCGTAGCTCGGCCGATCCGGCCGGTCCGACGCCCCGATCATCGCGATCGTGCGGGTGGCGGCGAGCAGGTCGTAAATGTCCTCGTCACGAGTGAGCGGCATGGGCGGGGTCCTTCAATTGTTCGAGCAGCTTAACGGCAAGAGTGCGGAACAGCTCCGCCTCCTCGCCATCGCCCGCCGCCGGCGGCAGGCCGGCGTCGGAGGCCTGGCGGATACTGGTGCGCAGCGGAATGCGGCCGAGGAAGGGGATCGCCATGGTCCGCGCCGCCGCCTCGGCGCCGCCGCTGCCGAAGGGGTCGCTCTCCTCGCCGCAATGCGGGCAGAGGTAGCCCGCCATGTTCTCGACGAGGCCGATCACCGGCACGTCCATCTTGCGGAACATGTCGATCGCGCGGGTCGCGTCCATCAGCGAGAGATCCTGCGGGGTCGAGACGATCACTGCGCCCGCCGGCTTCCATTTCTGGATCAAAGTCATCTGCACGTCGCCGGTGCCGGGCGGCAGATCGACGATCAGAATTTCGCAATCGCCCCAATCGCCCTCCATCAGGCTGGTCAGCGCCGAGGCCGTCATCGGCCCGCGCCAGGCCACGGCCGTGCCGGGCTCGATCAGCTGGCCGATCGAGAGCATGCGGACACCGTGCGTAGGGACGGGGACGATCTGCTGGTCGGCGAGTTCGGGCCGGCTGGCATTGCCCATGATCCGGGGCTGGGAGGGGCCGTAAATATCGGCGTCGATCAGGCCGACCTTTCTGCCCATTTGGCCCAGCGCGACGGCGATATTGGCCGAAACGGTGGATTTGCCGACCCCGCCCTTGCCCGAGCCGATCGCGACGATCGTGCGCGGCACCTTCTCGGCGGTCATCGCGACGCGGGTGTCGGTGATGCCCGGCAGCGCGATCGTCGCGGCGCGGACCTGCCGCTCGAGCGCGGCGCGTTGCTCGGCGGCAAGGCCGGTGGCGTCGAGCATCACCGTGGCGACGCCCTCCTTGACCCGCGCCATCGCGACCCGTCCTTCGAGGCCGCTCACCCCGGCCAGCGCCGCTTCCAGCCGCTCCGTCTCGTCGCTCATCCCCGCGCCGATAGGCAAAGCTTCGCGGCTTGGCACTGTTTTTCCGCAAGGCCCGTTCCTATAAGTAGCGCATGAGACGTATTTTCGGGTGGCGCAAACGCCTCGGGGCCGTGTTCAGCGACAATCGGGGCGGCCCCTGGGGCTCCGGCGGAGGCGGTGACGACGGCGGTTCGGGCGGCGAGGGCGGCGGCCCGCGCAATCCCTGGGGCCCGCGCCGCAAGAAGCCCGGGCCCGAAGGCGGCGGCGGGCCCAATCCCTTCGACGAATTTCTGAAGAAGAGCCGCAACCGGCTCGGCACCGGCTTCCCGCGCGACGGCCGGCCTTACTGGCTCTACGGCCTGATCGCCTTCCTCGCGATCTGGCTGTTGTGGACGACCACCCATCAGATCGGATCGCGCGAGCGCGGCGTCGTCACCACCCTGGGCTATTATTCGCGGACCATGGGCCCCGGCCTCGGCTTCACCATGCCCTGGCCGATCAGCAGCGTCGAGGTGGTCGACGTCGAGGAGATCCGCGATCTCACCATCCCGAACGGCGGGCGCGAGAACCTGATCCTCACCGGGGACCAGAACGTTGTGAACCTCGCCTACACGGTGCGCTGGAACATCAAGAATCCGGAGCGCTATCTGTTTCAGATCGCCAACCCCGATCAGACCATCCAGGAAGTGGCGGAAAGCTCGATGCGCGCCGTGCTCGCCCGGGTCAGCCTCGATGACGCCTTGGGTGCGGGGCGGGCCGAGATCGGCCGGCGCGTTCAAGAGAATATGCAGCAATTGCTCGACGATTACGGCTCGGGCGTGAAAATCACCAGCGTCTCGATCAACCAGTCGGTCCCGCCGGCGAACGTGAACGACGCGTTCCTCGACGTTTCGGCGGCCCAGCAGCAGGCGCAGAGCGCGATCAACCAGGCGCGCGCCTATGCGCTGCAGAAGACCGCCGCCGCCCAGGGCACGGCCGCCGAGTTCGAGAAAATCTACGCCCAGTATCGCGTCGCGCCCGAGGTCACCCGGCGGCGGCTCTATTACGAGACGATGGAGCGCATCCTTTCGCAGGTCGATACCACCGTGGTCGAGGCGCCGGGGGTCACTCCCTATCTGGCGCTGCCCGAATTACAGGCACGGCGCCCGGCCGAGGCGCAAGGACAGCAACGATGAGCCTTACCCTTCTCCGCAATCCGATCACCATCGGCGTGATCGCCGTCCTGGCGCTGATCCTGGTCTACAGCACCTTTTCGATCGTGCCGGAGACGAAGCAGGCGGTGATCGTCCGCTTCGGCCAGCCGCAGCGCATCCTCAACAAATACCGGCCCAATGAGGAGTTCGGACAGACCGGCGCCGGGCTTGCGGTGAGGATGCCGTTCGTCGACCAGATCGTCTGGATCGACAAGCGCATCCAGTCGCTCGAAATGGAGAACCAGCAGGTCATTTCCAACGATCAGCTACGGCTCCAGGTCGATGCCTATGCCCGCTACCGGATCGTCGATCCGCTGCAAATGTACCGGTCGGCGCGCACCGAGGAGCGGGTCAGCGAGCAATTGCAGCCGATCCTGGGCTCCGCGCTCAGGAACGAGCTCGGCCGGCGGCCGTTCGCGGCCCTGCTCAGCCCCGAGCGCGGCCAGATGATGGACAATATCCAGGACGCGCTCAATCGCGTCGCCCGCCAATATGGCGCCGAGATCGTCGACGTGCGGATCAAGCGCGCCGATCTGCCCGATACCACGCTGGAATCGGCCTATGACCGGATGCGCACCGCGCGCCAGCAGGAGGCCGGCAACATCCGTGCCCAAGGTCAGCGCCAGGCGCAGATCATCCGCGCCGAGGCCGACGCCGAGGCCGCCGCAACCTATGCGGTCGCGTTCAACCAGGATCCGGAATTCTACGATTTCTGGCGGGCGATGCAGTCCTATCAGATCACCTTCCTGGCCGAAGGGACGGCGGAACGGCCGCGCGGCCGCTCGAGCATCATCCTTTCCCCCAACAACGATTATCTGAGGCAATTCAGGGGCAATCGCTAGTTATGGCTTTAGCGATCATTCAAACACCGTTAAGCCGCGCAGCCTAGCCTGCGTGGGCCGCTCAGCCCATTCGGGCCATCGCGCCGGGCCGGGCGAGGGCTCGCCGGCCGGACGCGAAGGAAGTTAGGAAGGACCACCATCGTGCGTTACGTCTATGCCATCACCGGCGCTCTGCTCCTCGGCGGCGCTGCCGCGACCCTCACCCTCAATCCCGTCGCCGCGCAGGTCGCGCAGAACGAGCCGGGCGCGGTCAGCGCGACCCCGCCGGGCGGCGCGCCGATGAGCTTCGCCAACCTCGCCGAGCGGCTGCAGCCCGCGGTGGTCAACATCTCGACCCGGCAGAGCGTCCAGGTCCAGCGCCGGCAGATGCCGCCGGGCTTCGAGGAATTCTTCCGGCGCTTCGGCGGCGACGTCCCGCAGCAGCAACAGCAGCAGGGCGAAGGCGACGACAGCGGTCCCGTGACCCAGCGCGGCGGTTCGCTCGGCTCCGGCTTCATCATCTCCGCGGACGGCTATATCGTCACCAACAACCACGTCGTCGCTCCGGCCCGGCCCGACGCGGTGGTCGAGCAGATCACCGTCACGCTCGCCGACCGCACCGAATATGAGGCCGAGGTGGTCGGCCGCGACGTCGCCTCCGACATCGCCGTGCTGAAGGTGACCCCGACCCGGCCGCTGCCCTTCGTGCGCTTCGCCGATTCCACCCGCGTGCGGGTCGGCGACTGGGTGGTCGCGATTGGCAATCCCTTCGGCCTCGGCGGCACCGTCACCGCCGGCATCGTCTCGGCCCTGCACCGCAATATCGGCGCCGGCCTCTACGACCGCTACATCCAGACCGACGCGCCGATCAACATGGGCAATTCGGGCGGCCCGATGTTCGATCTGAACGGCAATGTCGTCGGCATCAATACCGCGCTCATCTCGCCGACCGGCGCCAATGTCGGCATCGGCTTCGCCATCCCCGCCGAGCAGGTCCGCCCGGTGGTCGAGGCGCTGCGCCGCGGCGAACGCTTCCGGCGCGGCTATATCGGCGTCGCCATGCAGGACGTGGACGAAGGCGTCGCCGCCGCGCTCGGCATCGATCGCAACCGCGGCACTTTGATCCGCTCGGTTACGCCCGGCGGCCCCGCCGATCGCGGCGGCCTGCAGCAAGGCGACGTCGTGATCAGCGTCGCCGGCCAGCCGGTCACGCCGGATGCCACGCTCGCCTTCCTGGTCGCGCAGCAGCCGATCGGCACGCGCATCCCGCTCGAGGTGATCCGCCAGGGCCAGCGCCGCAACGTCACCGTCGCGGTCGCCGAACGGCCCACAGAGGAGGAGCTGGCCCGGCTCAACGGCGGCGACGACAATGCCGCGGAGGGCAACGCCACCGACGAAGCCGGCAAGCCCACCGACGAGCAATCGGCGAGCCAGCGGTCGACCCGGCAGAGCCTGGGCCTGTCGCTGCAGGCGCTGACCCCGGCGCTGGCGCGGCAACTCAACATCCGCGACGCCGCCGTCCGCGGCCTCGTCGTGGGCAGCGTCGATCCGAACAGCGACGCCGGCCAGAAGGGTATCCAGGCGGGCGACGTGATCATTTCGATCAACCAGGCCCCGACCGCGACCCCCGAGGCCGCATTGGCGGCGGTCGAGGCGGCGCGCCGGGCCGGGCGGAACACGGTGCTGCTGCAGGTGCGCCGCGGCAATACGCCGCCGGCTTATGTCGGGGTGGAGCTGGTCAGGCCGCGGCCCGCCGCGCCTGCCCGCTGACCGCAAACGTCCCGCTTGCCGCGTCTCCCCCCTTCGTGAATAGGAGGGAGAGGGTAATGACGAAAGGGGCGTCCGGTGGATGATGGCACGTCGGTATTTATCGGCCTCGGCGGCGGCCAGCCGCAGCGGCTCATTCTCAACCGGGCGAACCGCCACGGCCTGATCGCGGGCGCCACCGGCACCGGCAAGACGGTGACCCTGCAAGGCCTCGCCGAGGGCCTCTCGGCCGCCGGCGTCCCGGTCTTCGTGGCGGACGTGAAAGGCGATCTCGCCGGCATGGCGATGGCGGGCTCGCCGACCGGGCCATTGCACGGCAAGCTCACCGAACGCGCGGCCGAGATCGGGCTCACCGATTTCTCCTATGCCGACAATCCGGTGATCTTCTGGGACCTGTTCGGCGAGAAGGGGCATCCGATCCGCACCACGGTCTCCGAAATGGGGCCGCTGCTGCTCGCCCGGCTGCTCAGCCTCAACGAGGTGCAGGAAGGGGTGCTTAACATCGCCTTTCGCCTCGCCGACGAAGAAGGGCTGCTGCTGCTCAACCTCGAGGATCTGCAATCCCTGCTCGCCCATTGCGCCGAGCAGGCCGCCGAGCTCAGCGCGCGCTACGGCAACGTCACCCGGGCGACGGTCGGCACGATCCAGCGCGCCCTGCTCACGCTCGATGCGCAGGGCGGGGCGAGCTTCTTCGGCGAACCGGCGCTCGACATTGCCGATTTCCTCAAGCTGGACGAGAATGGCCGCGGCTATGTGAACGTGCTGGCCGCCGACAAATTGATGACGAGCCCCAGGCTCTACGCGACCTTCCTGCTCTGGCTGCTCTCGGAGCTGTTCGAGGACCTTCCCGAGGTCGGCGATCCGGACCAGCCCAAGCTGGTCTTCTTCTTCGACGAGGCGCATCTGCTCTTCGAGGACGCGCCGGACGCGCTCCAGGACACGATCGAGCAGGTCGTCCGGCTGATCCGCTCCAAGGGCGTCGGCGTCTATTTCGTCACGCAGAATCCGATCGACGTGCCGGACAAGGTGAGCGGCCAGCTGGGCAACCGCGTCCAGCATGCGCTGCGCGCCTTCACGCCGAAGGAGCAGAAGGCGATCGACGCGGCCGCCGAGACCTTCCGCGCCAATCCCGGCGTCGATGTCGCCACCGTCATCACCGAGCTCAAGGTGGGCGAGGCCCTGGTTTCGCTGCTGCAGGCGGACGGGGCGCCCTCGCCGGTCGAGCGCACCCTGATCAGGCCGCCACGCTCGCGGCTCGGCCCGCTGACCGACAAGGAGCGGGCGATCATCGTCTCCATTTCTCCCGTCTCGGGCAAATACGACCAGGCGATCGACCGCGAGAGCGCGGGCGAGGTGCTGAAGGCGCGCGCGGAAGCCGCCGCCACGGCCGCCGCCGCCGCGCAGGCGCAGGTCGATCAGGCCAAGGCCGCCGAAGCCGCCGCGAAGGAAGCGGCGCGGGTCGAGCGCGAGCGCCGCGCCAATCCCACCTTCATGGAGCAGGTCACGCAGCAATTCGGGCGGACCGTGCAACGGCAGGTGATCAACCGCGCGGCGGGCTCGCTGGTCCGCGGCATATTGGGTGGGCTGTTCCGAGGGAGATAGTATGAGCGACCTTGCAAGCCCGCCCGCTGCGCCGCTGCGGGAACTGACCTTTCGCGGCATCCTGCTCGGCGGCCTGATCACGTTGCTGTTCACCGCTGCCAACGTCTATCTGGGCCTCAAGGTCGGGATCACGTTCGCCACCTCGATCCCGGCGGCGGTGATCTCGATGGCGATCCTGCGCTTCGTCTCGAACTCGAACATCCTCGAAAACAACATCGTCCAGACGATCGCCTCCGCCGCGGGCACGCTGGCGGCGATCATCTTCGTCCTCCCGGGCCTGATCATGATCGGCTGGTGGCAGGGCTTTCCTTATTGGCCCACGGTCGCGGTCTGTGCGATCGGCGGCACGCTCGGCGTGATGTTCTCGGTGCCGCTGCGGCGCGCTCTGGTGACGGGATCGGACCTGCCTTATCCCGAAGGCGTGGCCGCAGCCGAAGTGCTGAAGGTCGGCTCCGGGACCGTCGGCGGCGCCGAGGAAAATGCCAAGGGGCTGGCGGCGATCGTCGCCGGCTCGCTCGTTTCGGCTGGCTTCGCCCTGCTCGCCGCGACACGGGTCGCGGCCGGCGAGCTTGCCACCGCCTTCCGCCTCGGCGGCGGCGCGGCGAGCGGCGCCTCGACCAGCCTTTCCATGGCCCTGATCGGCGTCGGCCACCTGGTCGGCATGACCGTCGGCATCGCCATGCTGATCGGCATGCTGACGTCGTGGGCGGTGCTGGTGCCCTGGCTGACCGCGGCGCAGGGCGTCGGGGCCGACGTCGCCGCGACGGTGAACGACGTCTTCCGCAACCAGGTCCGCTTCATCGGCGCCGGCACGATCGGCGTCGCCGCGGTCTGGACGCTCTTGAAGATTCTCGGCCCGATCATCGCCGGCATCCGCTCTGCAATGGCCGCCTCGAAAGCGCGCGCCGGCGGCAAGGTGCTGGAGCTGACCGAGCGCGACCTCCCCATCGGCATCGTCGGCGGCACCATTATCCTGTCGCTGATCCCGATCGCGGGGCTGCTCTGGTGGTTCTCCGCGGGCGGCCCGATCACCCCCGACGCGCCCGTCGTGATCGGCGCCACGCTCGTCTATGTGCTGGTGATCGGCGCGATCATCGCCGCGGTCTGCGGCTATATGGCGGGCCTGATCGGCGCTTCGAACAGCCCGGTTTCGGGGGTCGGCATCCTCGCCGTGCTCGGCGCGGCCGTCCTGCTGGCGATGTTCTACGGCACCCATCCCGCGAATGCGCAGGCGCTGACCGCCTATGCGCTCTTCACCACCGCGATCGTCTTTTCCATCGCCACCATCTCCAACGATAACCTGCAGGACCTCAAGACCGGCCAGCTGGTCGGCGCGACGCCTTGGAAGCAGCAGGTCGCTCTGGTGATCGGCGTGATCTTCGGCTCCCTGGTGATCGGGCCGGTGCTCAACATACTCAACGAAGGCTTCGGCTTTCAGGGCATGCCCGGGGCCGGGCCGAACGCGCTGGCGGCGCCGCAGGCGGCGTTGATCTCCTCGCTCGCCAACGGCGTGCTCGGCGGCGATATTCAGTGGAATCTGATCGGCTATGGCGCGCTGCTCGGCGTCGCCGTGATCGTGATCGACGAAGCGCTCCTCAAGGCGACCAAGAAGAAATACCACCTGCCCCCGCTCGCGGTCGGCATGGGCATCTATCTGCCGATGGCGCTGACCCTGCTGATTCCGGTCGGCGCCTTCATCGGCCACCTCTACGAGCGCTGGGCCGAGCGGACGCCCAATCCCGAATTCGCCAAGCGCATGGGCGTGCTGGCCGCGACCGGCCTGATCGTCGGCGAAAGCCTGTTCGGCGTCACCTTCGCCGGGATCGTCGCCGCCACGGGCAGCGACACGCCGCTCGCCTTGGTCGGCGAGGAGTTCGAGGCCTATGCGGGCTGGGTCGGCGCCATCGCCTTCGCCGCTTTGATCGCCTGGCTCTACGCCCGCACGAAGCGCGCCGCGGCCTAGCCCCTTCTCGCCTCCAGCCAGCGGCTGATCTCGGGCAGCTGCTGCTGGCGCACCCGCAGCCGATCGCGGATCGAGGCGATCGCCCGGTCGGCGGGCGCGCGCGACTGGGCGGTCATATGCTGCTCGGCATAGCGGGTGAGCTTGTCGATCATTGCCGGATCGGCGGAGCCGCCGCCCAGGGCCGCGAAATAGCGCGAGCGCGACGAGGCGTCGATCAGCGGCTCGACCCGGGCCCTGTTCTCCAGTGCGAAATCGAAGGCGAGATCGGGATGAACCCCCGCGACCGCGCCGATGATCTGGCTCGAATTGGTCGCGCCGGGCTCGTCGGTCAGCGCCAGCGCCAGCGCGCGCCGCGCCAGCGCCTCTTCGCGGACGCCGCCGAGCAACTGGTAGAGCTGCACCTTGACCAGCGGATTGCGCTCCTCGCGCGCCATCACGCGCAGCCGCTCCCAGGTCGCTTCATCGGCATGATAAGCGACGATCCCGAGGATCGTGCCGCGCAACGGGCCGGCGGTGACCGACGGGTCGCTGGCGGCGAAGCGGCGCCGGGCCTCGGCGACGACCTGCGGGTCGCCGATGCCGCCCAGCACGGCGATCAGCTGGCCGCGGAGCACCGCGTCGTTGGCGGGCTCGTCCGCGCGCGGCGCCCAGCCGAGCCGGCGCATCGCCGGGCCCAGCTTCTCCGCGGCGAAGCGGGCGAGCATGGCCCGGTGCTCCGGATCGTTTTCGTACATGTCGTTCAGCTGGTCGACGATGTTCGAGATGCGGATCAGCAGCTGCGCGTTGCCGTTCGCGGGCGCGGCCTGGACGAGATCGAGGCCGACCGCGGGCGATTGATAGCCGGCGAGGCCGAGCGCCCAATTGTCGGCGAGCAGGCCGATCTGGTCGAGCGGGCGGAGCCGTGCATAATTGCGGGTGAGGCCGGCAATCAGCTCGGGCGCGTAGAGCGTCCGGTAATAGCCGGCCTGGCCGTAATTGACGACCAGCGGGCCGCAGCCGGGGACAATCGCCTGCATCTGCCCGGTAACGAGCGTGCGCAGCGGCTGCCCGCCCGCCTGCGCGATCACCGGCACCCGCCAGGAGAGCGGCTGGGCGTCGGGATTGTCGCGGCTGAACTGGCCCTGGCGGAAGGACACGGTCGTCCGCCCGCCGGCGCAGGTGGCGCTTTCGACGCGGATCAAGGGCACGCCGGGCTGCAGCGTGAATTGGTGGGCGATGTCGGTGACCGGGGTGCCGCCCGAGGCCTGCTGTACCGCCCCCCAGAGGTCGTCCGACTGCGTGTTGCCGAGCCGGTGGCGCTGGATGTAGCTCCGGACGCCGCTGCGCCATGCCTGCTCGCCGACATAGTCTTCGAGCATGGTGATGACGGCCTCGCCCTTCTCATAGGTGATCGCGTCGAAGGCCTGGCTGATTTGCTCCACCGTCTGCAGCCGCTGCACGACCGGATGGGTGGTGCGCAGCGAATCGAGGCCGATCGCCTGCTCGCGGCCGTCGACGCGGCCGAGCTCCGCCTCCCATTCGGGATGGAGCGCGACGGTCGCCTTGGTGGACATCCAGGAGGCGAAGCCCTCGTTCAGCCAGAGATCGTCCCACCAGGCCATGGTGACGAGATCGCCGAACCATTGGTGCGCGATTTCGTGCGCGGCGACCGCGAAGATGGACTGGCGGCGCGCCTCGGTGGTGATCGCGGGATCGACCAGCAGGATGTTCTCGAACGAGAAGATCGCGCCCCAATTCTCCATCGCGCCGAAGAACTGGCTGGTGCCGGGGCCGGCGACATTGTCGAGCTTGGGCAACGGATAGCGGGTGCCGAAATACTCATTGTACCAGGGCACGATCCGGGCGGAGCTTTCCAGCGCCCAGCGACCCTGCTCGCCCGCGCCGCGGCGGGTGACGACCCCGATCTCGGTGCCGGCGGCGGTGGTGGTGATCCGGTCGAGCTCGCCGACCGCGAGGAAGAGCAGATAGCTCGACATGGCCGGCGTGGTCTGGAAGCGGACGATCGCACTGCCGTCGGCCTGCATCTCGCGGCCCGCCTCGGGCATGTTGCTCACCGCCTGCTGACCGGCGGGAACGCGGACGGAGAGATCGTAGGGCGTACGGAAATTGGGTTCGTCCCAGCCGGGGAAGAAGCGCCGCGCGTCGGGCGCCTCGAACTGGGTGAAGAGCGCGCGCTTCGGCCCGGCGTCGCTGGTATAATCGAGCGCGAACAGGCCGGCGGCCTGGGTGTTGATCTTGCCGCTATAATCGATGGCGAGACGATGCCGGCCGGCACGGACCGGCTCGGCGAAGCGGAAGGTGGCGGTCTGCGCCTCCTCGTCGGTCGAGGCGCGTGCCCGGGCGCCGCCGTCCAGCGCGACCGCGCCGAATTCCAGCTCCGCCGCGTTGACCGTGATGGTGTCGGTCGGCTCGAGCACGTCGATCTCGATCTCGACATGGCCGGTGAAGCGCAGGTTCGCGGCGTCGGGCGCGGCGGTAATCGTATAGTGGAGCGGGCGGACGTTGCGCGGCAGCTGGCTGGGCACTTGCGGGCTCGCGGCGGGCGGCGGGCCGGCTGCCGCCGTGCGCGGCGCATTGGCGCAGCCTTGGAGGGCGAGCGAGGCGGCGAGAGCGAAGCTGGAGACAAGCGGGAACGGGCGCATCGGATCGCCTTTCGTCAGAGATGTCCCCGCGCGGTGGATGGCGCGCGGACCGGCAGCTGTCAAACGAAGATCCGCGCGCCGAGGTCCGCGGCGCTCCACTGCTTGCGCCCGCCGGCTTCTGCTTCCCTGACCAATGCGACGATCGCGGCGTTGACCGGGGCGGCGCGTCCGAGCCGCTCGGCGAGACGGACGACCTCGCCGTTGAGGTAATCGACCTCGGTCTTGCGGCCCGCTTCGAAATCGTCGGCCATCGAGCCGCGGCCCTTGGGGTCGATCTTCCATTTCCTGAGCGCGATGTTGCGGAACAGGAAATCGGGGAGGTTGAGCACGCGCGGCAGCTTATCCGGCCCGACCGCGCCGATCCGCGCGGGTTCGATCCCGGCGAGGCGGAGCAGGCCGGTCATCTCGGCGATCGCGGCGGCGAAGACGCGCCGGTAGCCGCGCTGCTTCAGCTCCTCGAGATAGGTGAGGCCGGAGAGAGCGTTGATCGCATTGTTGAGGTTGAAGGCGAGCTTGCCCCAGGCGACGCCCTCGATGTCCTTGGTCAGGCGGAGGCGCCCCGGCCGGTCGCCGATCTTCCCGGAGAGCGCGCGCATTTCGGGCGTGTCCTCAGCGGAGAGATCGCCCCAAGTGGCCCGGTGCCAGCGGCCTGGGCCGAGATGGACGACGTTGTAAGGGACCATGCCCTGCACGACGTCCTGCCCGGGGAGCAGACGGCGAAGCGTCTCGGCATTGGTGATCCCGTTCTGGATGCTGAGCACGATGGCGCCCGGGCGGCCATGCGCCGCGATCTCGGCGGCGGCGGCCTCGGTGCCGATGCTCTTGACGCACAGCGCGACGATATCGGCCTCGGCGAGGATCTCGGGGCCGGTGGCGAAGCGGATCCGATCGGGCGGCACGGCCGCCCTCCAGCCGTCGGTGTCGCTCAGCGTCAGGCCGCTCGCGGCCAATTCTTCGCCGATCCGCGCGCGCCCCAGGAACGAGACATCGAGCCCGGCGTCGAGCCAGGCGCCGCCGACATAGCAGCCGATCGAGCCGGCGCCGTGGACGACGATCCTCAGCTCAGCCTCGGCCCCGGTACGGCGCGACGCCCTGATCCGGCAGCCAGAGCCCTTCGGGGGGTGCCCCCGTCTGCCAGAAGACGTCGATCGGAATGCCGCCGCGCGGATACCAATAGCCCCCGATCCGGAGCCATTGGGGCGTCATCTCGTCGGCGAGCCGCTGGCCGATCCCCACGGTCACGTCCTCATGGAAACCGCAATGGTTGCGGAACGAGGCGAGGAACAGCTTCAGCGATTTGGATTCGACGATCGTCTCGCCCGGTGCGTAGTCGATCACGAGATGGGCGAAATCGGGCTGGCCGGTGACGGGACAGAGCGAAGTGAATTCGGGCGCGGCGAAGCGCACCAGGTACAGCGCGCCCAGCCGCGGATTGGGCACGTAATCGAGCTTTGCCTCCCCGGGCGAGGCCGGGAGCGGACTGGTCTTGCCTAGATGGGTCAGCGCCATGCCGCTCCATCTAGCGGTCCTGCGCGGTGGAGTCATCGTCCGACGCGAAGGCCGTTGGCGGGGCCGGAGCGCTCGGCTAGGAGGGCGCCCATGAGCGCCGACACGCCGAGCAGACGGCCCAGCCTCTTCGCGTCCTGGCTCGGCCTGGTGCTGGCCGCGGCGGGGGCGGTGGTGGCGCTCTGGTTCCTGCAGAAGATCGTGATCGCGATCCTGCTGCTCTTCTTCGCCATGGTGGTCGGGATCGCGCTCTCCGCGCCGGTGCAATGGTTCGTGCGCAAGGGGATGAAGCGCCGCTGGGCGGAGCTGCTGACCTTGCTGCTCTTCTTCGGCGCGATCGTCCTGCTCGGGGCGCTGGTGATCCCGCAACTGGTCAGCCAGGCCATGATCCTCGCCAATCAGCTGCCTGATCTGTTCGGACGGATCGACGGCCAGGTCGCTTCCTTGCTGGAACGCTATCCGGACCTGCACGATTATTTCAGCGGCGGCTCGGTACGCAGCATGGCGCCCGGCGCGGCCGAGGTGGCGCGCGAACTGGGCGGCGCCTCGCTCTCGGTGCTCGGCGGGATCGCGCTGGGAATCATTTTCTTCTCGACCGTCGCCTATGTCGTGCTCGATCCGCTGCCGATCCTGCGCGCCTATCTGGGCAGCCTGCCGCGCGCCTATCTCCCCGCCGGCATGCGCGCCTATCGCCGGTCCTGCCGGGCCGTGGTCGGCTGGACCAAGGCGAGCCTCGTCATCGGCGCGATCCAGGCTGTGGCGGTCTTCATCTTCCTTTCGTGGATGCACGTGCCTGGCGCCCTCGTCTGGGCGGCGCTCGCCTTCTTCGCCGATTTCATCCCGCGGATCGGCGGCTATGTGATGGCCTTTCCGCCCGTCGTGCTGGCGCTCACCATGGGGCCGATGACGGCGGTCTGGGTCGCGGTCTACTACCTCGTCAGCAACGAGATATTGGGCAGCATCGTCGCGCCCAAAATTCGCGGCCAGACGATGCAGCTCCATCCGGTGCTGATCCTCTTCTTCACGCTCGCCTTCGCGCTCGCCTTCGGCCTGTTGGGCGCGATCGTCGCGACCCCGGCGGCCGCCTTCTTCTCCGCCTTCTACAGCGAATTCTACCTGAAGCGGCCGCTGCGCCGCGACGAAAGAGGCTAGTCCATGCGTATCGCCTTGTTGCTTGCCCCCCTGCTGATCGCCGCCGCCCCCGCCGCCGACCGGGCCGACAGCTGGTGGCGCCACGTCCAGATCCTCGCCGACGACGCTATGGAAGGACGAGAGGCCGGGACGGACGGCCATCGCCGCGCCTCCGATTATGTCGCCGCGCGGCTCGCCGAATACGGGCTCGAGCCGGCTGGCGACGACGGCACCTACTTCCAGGCGGTGACGCTGGAGGAGCGCACCATCCAGGCTGCCCGGAGCCGGGCCGCACTGGTCCGCGAGCACCGCACCGCGCCGCTCGCCGTGCCCGGCGACATTCTCTTCCGCCTCGCCGCCACCCCGCCGCCCGAGCGGGTCGATGCCGAGCTGGTCTTCGTCGGCTACGGCTTCCATCTGCCCGAGGCCGGGCATGACGATCTCGCCGGGCTCGATCTTCGCGGCAGGATCGCGGTCTTCGTCGACGGCGAGCCGCCCAACCTTTCCGGCGCGTTGAAATCGCACGCGCGGGCCGAGCGCGGCCGCCTCTTCGCCTCCCGCGGCGCGGTCGGCATGATCCAGCTGAGCGCGCCCGACGAGGCCGCCTGGCGCCGGCTTGCCGCGACCTATGGCGGGCCGGGCATGTATCCGGCCGAGCCGGCGATGCGCCGCATCGGCACGCCCTTCTTCCAGGCCTATCTGAACCCATCGGTGGCGGATCGCCTGCTCGGCGCTCCGGTCGCGGCGTTGGTCGAGCGCGCGCGGCGCGGCGAGACCCTGCCGCGCATCGACTTCAGCGGCCGGCTGACCGCCACCATCGCCAGCGACAGCCGGCCGGTGGCGACCCGCAACGTCGTCGCCCGCCTGCCCGGCCGCGACCGGCGGCTTCGCGGCGAGCATGTCCTCTTGACCGCGCATCTCGATCATCTCGGTATCGGCGCGCCGGTGAACGGAGACCGGATCTACAACGGCGCGCTCGACAATGCCGCCGGTTCGGCCGCCTTGCTCGATATCGCCCAGGAGCTGCGCCGGACGCGGGCGCGGCCGCGCCGCTCTTTGCTCTTCGTCTTCGTGACCGGCGAGGAGAAGGGACTGGTCGGCTCGCGCTGGTTCGCGCAGCGGCCGAGCGTGCCGCGCGCCTCGATCGTCGCCGATCTCAATTACGACATGGCGCTGCCGCTCTTCCCGCTGACCGGCGTCACCGTGCTCGGCGCCGACGAAAGCAGCCTCGGCGCCGACGCCCGCGCCGCCGGCGCGTCGCTCGGCCTGCCGGTGATGCCCGATCCCTTTCCGGAGCGCGACAGCTTCATCCGCTCGGATCAATATGCATTCATCGAAGCGGGCATTCCGGCACTGGCCTTTAAATTCGGCTTCCGCCCCGGCACCCCGGAGGCGGAGACCGAACGGGCTTGGCGCGCGAATATCTATCACAGCCCGCAGGATGACCTGTCGCAAACAGTATTTCGTCAGGACGAGATTCGCCTGCACGATTTCATGGCCGCGATCGCGCTCAGGGTCGCCGATGCGCCGGCCCGCCCGCGCTGGAACGGCGACAGCTTCTTCCGCCGCTTCGCCCGCTGAGGAGATACCGCATGGGGGGATTGAGGATCGTCGCGCTGGCCGCCCTGCTCGCGGCCGGCGCCGCTTTTGCCCAGCCGCCCTTGCTGCCGCAGGGCCAGGGCGAGGCGATCGGCGCGGAGGTTTCCGGCAGCGCGGCGTTGCGTACGGTCCGCCTGCTCTCGAACAATCACCGGATGCGCGGCTCCGACGGCTTTCGCGCGGCGGCCGAGGCGATCCGGGACCGGCTCCGCGACTACGGCCTCGCCGAGGTGGAGATCATCTCCCTGCCTGCGGACGGCACGTTCTTTTACGGCACGCAGCGCTCGCGCCCCGGCTGGAACGCACGCTCCGCCGAACTGTGGGAGGGGCAGGAGCGGATCGCCTCCTGGGCCGAGCAGCCGATCAGCCTCGCGCAGGACAGCGCCTCCGGCCGGACCGACGCCGAGCTCGTCGATATCGGCGCGGGCACCAATGAGAGCGATTATCAGGGCAAGGATCTGCGCGGCCGGCTGGCACTGACCTCCTCGCAGCCGGAGGCGGTGCAGGATCTGGCCATCGGCCGGTTCGGTGCGGCCGGAATCGTCTCCTGGGTGCAGAACCAGCGCACCGGCTGGTGGGGCGAGGACGACAGCCTGATCCGCTGGGGCCATCTCGGCACCTTCTCGGCGCATCCCACCTTCGCCTTCATGGTCTCGCCGGCGCGGGCGCGGGCCTGGCAGGAAAGGCTGCGGCGCGGCGAGAGCGTGCGGCTGCGCGCCGAGGTCGATGCCGGTCAGTCGCCAAGCGCCTATCTGATCCCGACCGCCGTCGTTCCGGGGCGCCGCCGCGATCAGGAGATCGTCTTCTCCTGCCATCTCGATCATCCCAGTCCCGGCGCCAACGACAATGCCTCGGGCTGCGCCGGCATCCTTGAGGTCGCGCGGAGCCTGAACCGGCTGATCGCGAGCGGGACGCTGCCCCGGCCGGAGCGGACGCTGCGTTTCATCTGGCCGGCCGAGGTGGAAGGCACGATCGCGCTGCTCAACGCACGGCCCGAATTCGTCCGCCGGACGGCGGCGACGATCCATCTCGACATGATCGGAGGCAATACCGAGATCACCAAGTCGATCCTGCGCGTCGAAGGCTCGCCGCCGAGCCTGCCGACCGCCATCCCGGAAATCGCCTTCGAACTGGCGCGCTACGTCAACGCCCAGTCGCTTGAATTTGCCGGCACCGGCCGGGCGGAACTGCCGCTGGTCGATCCGGCGGGCGATCGGCGCGCGCTGCAGGCCGAGATCGGCGGCTTTTCCGAAGGCAGCGACCATCAGGTCTGGGCGGAAGGCAGCTTCCGCGTGCCCGTCATCTACATCGCCGACTGGCCGGACCGCTACATCCACACCCAGCGCGACGTTCCCGAGAATCTTGACCCGACAAAGATGCGCCGCGCGATCTTCATCGCCGCCGCTTCGGGTTATTATCTCGCCACCAACGCATTGCCTCCCGCGCCGCCCGCCGCCCGGATCGGCACGCCGTCCGGCCCGGTCTACCGCCGCCTCCGCCGCGAGGGGCCGATGAACGGCTTCGGCTATAGCTGGCTCGACGACCAGCTCGCGCGCAACGCCATCGCCCGGCCTGCCTTGCTGGCGCGCGAGGCGCGGCGCGGGCCGAGCTTCGGCTATGAGGCGCTCAACCTCGTCGACGGCCGGCGCAGCGCCGGCGAGATCCGCTTCATTCTCGCCGCCACCGTCGGCGAAGCGCCGATCGAGGAGGTCGCCGAATATCTGGGCGTGCTTGCCCGGCTCGGCGTCCTTGAAAGGGCTCACTGACGCAGGCTAGGACCGGGCATGGACTCGCTGGTGTCGACCGCATGGCTGGAGGCCGAACTCGGCGCTCCGGACCTGCGCGTCGTCGATGCCAGCTTCTTCCTCGCCGCGATGGGCCGCGACGCGAAGGCGGAATATGCCGCCGCGCATATTCCGGGCGCGGTCTTCTTCGACATTGACGAGATCGCCGATCTGGAGAGCCCGTTCCCGCACATGCTGCCGAGCGATCATAAATTCGCCAGCCGGATGATGTCGCTCGGGATCGGCGACGGCAGCCGCGTCGTGGTCTACGACAACAGCCCGCTGCACAGCGCCGCCCGGGCCTGGTGGATGCTCAGGGCCTTCGGCGCGAGCCAAGTCGCCTTGCTCGACGGCGGCCTGCAGAAATGGACGGCCGAGGGGCGGCCTTTGGCCGCCGGTGCCGAGCCGCACCGGCACGGCCATTTCACGCCACTGCGCGACCATGACGCGGCCATCGACAAGGCCGGGCTGCTCGCGCTCGACGGTCATGAGATCGTAGATGCGCGGTCCGCGCCCCGCTTCTCCGGCGAAGAAGCGGAGCCGCGCCCGGGGCTCGCCGCCGGCCACATACCGGGGTCGCGCAACGTCCCGCAAAGCGCGTTCTTCAGCGCCGACAATATATGGAAGCAGGACGATGCGCTGCGCGCAGTCTTCGATGCCGCCGGCGTCGACCTCGGCAAGCCGATGGTGACGACCTGCGGGTCGGGTGTGACCGCGGCGGTGATCCTGTTCGGCGCGCATCTGCTCGGCAAGGAGGACGTGCGCCTCTACGATGGCAGCTGGTCCGAATGGGGCGCCGATCCGGCCACCCCGAAGGCGACGGGCGCGGCATGAGCAAGGAGCGCAAGCCCGCCACCCGGCTCGTCGAGGCCGGCCGCCGCAAGGAATGGACGCAAGGGATCGTCAATCCGGCGGTCTGGCGCGCCTCCACGATCCTGTTCGACAGCGTCGCCGAGATGCACGCCTCGACGCCGAAGGACGGCACGCTCCATTACGGCCGCAACGGGACCCCGACCACGTGGGCGCTCTGCGAGGCGCTGACCGAGCTGGAGCCGGGGGCGGCGATGACGCGGCTCTATCCGTCGGGCTCGGCGGCGGTGGCGGCGGCTTTGCTTTCGGTGCTGGCGGCGGGCGACGAGCTGTTGATGATCGACAGCGCCTACGGGCCGACCCGGGCGCTCTGCGAAGGCGTGCTGAAGCGCTTCGGGGTGAAGACGGTCTATTACGACCCCATGGTCGGCGCGGACATCGCCGCCTTGATCGGCGAGAAGACCAAAGCGGTCTTTCTGGAAAGCCCCGGCACGCACAGCTTCGAGGTGCAGGACGTGCCCGCGATCTGCGCGGCCGCGAAGGAACGCGGTCTCGTCACCTTGCTCGACAATACCTGGGCGACCCCGCTCTTCTTCCCGGCGATCGCGGCGGGGATCGATCTTTCGATCATCGCCTGCACGAAATATATCGGCGGCCATGCCGATGTGATGCTGGGCTCGGTGACGGTCACGGAAGCCTTTGCCGGCCGGCTGGAGAAGACGCGGCGCGTGCTCGGCCAGACCGCCGGGCCGGACGAGGCCTGGCTGGCGCTGAGGGGTCTCAGGACGCTCGACGTCCGCCTCAAGCGGCATCAGGAGAATGGCCTTAAGGTCGCGCGCTGGCTGGCCGAACGGCCCGAGGTCGTCCGCGTCCTGCACCCGGCTTTGCCCGATTGCCCGGGGCACGAGCATTGGCGGCGCGATTTCCGGGGCGCCACCGGGCTCTTCTCCTTCGCGCTCCGCGGCGAGCATGCCGCGCGGACGCGGCTGATCGACGCGCTGGAGCTGTTCGGGATCGGCTATAGCTGGGGCGGTTATGAAAGCCTGGTCGTGCCCGCCGATCCGGTGCGGACCGCGACCAGGGCCGATTATGGCGGCCCGCTGGTGCGGCTCCACGTCGGGCTTGAAGATCCGGACGATCTGATCGCCGATCTCGAAGCGGGCTTCGCCGCGCTGTGACCGGGCTCGCCGAAATGCTGGGCCTCACGCTGCCGAGTGTGCCGGATCCACCGGTGATCGGCGCGGCGCTGGCGGCGATCGCCGGCGTCGGGGCACTCGCCTGGGCGGCAGGCCGTTACCTGGGGCCACGCCTCTCCGATTATTGGGAGAAGGTCGCGGGCACGCGCGGCGAGGAGTTGCAGGTGCGGATCAGCGCCATGCTCCGGTCCTTCATCCTCGCGCTCGGGATGGCGATCGCGCTTCGCGCCTGGCCTTGGCCGGAGATGGCGATCTGGCTGCTCGGCATCGTCGGCGCGGCCGGCGCGGCTTTGCTGGTGCGCAGCGTGGTGCGGGGCCTCGGCCTCGCCCGCTGGATTGCCTGGCTGCTCGCCGCCGCGACCTTCGCCGCCTTGCTCGCGCAGGCCGTGGGCGGGCTGGCGCCGCTCACCCGGGCACTCGATTCGGCCGGCTTCACGCTGGGCAGCCGTCGCTTCACGCTGCTGGCGCTGGCCCAGATCGTCATTGGCCTGCTGGCCCTCTACGCGGTCGTGCGCCTTGCGATCCGCTTCGCCGGCCAATCGATCATACGCAGCCGCGGCCTCGATCCAACCCAGAAGCTGCTCGCCCAGAAGCTGAGTGCAGTGGCGATCATCGCCATCGCCTTCTTCGTCGGCATCGACGTCGCCGGCATCGATCTCACCGCGCTGGCGGTCTTTTCGGGCGCGCTCGGGCTCGCCATCGGCTTCGGCCTGCAGAAGACCTTCGGCAATCTGATCGCGGGCATCATTTTGCTGATGGACCGCTCGATCAAGCCGGGCGACGTGATCTCGGTGGGCGAGAGCTTCGGCTCGGTCAACAAGATCGGGGTGCGCGCCGTCTCGATCGTCACCCGCGACGGCAAGGAATATCTGATCCCGAACGAGCTGTTGATGACCCAGGAGGTAGTCAACTGGTCCTATTCGAGCCGCGACGTGCGCATCTCGATCCCGATCAACATCGCTTACGATTGCGACGTGAAGCTGGCCCACCGGTTGCTGGTCGAGGCCGCCAACGCCTCGCCGCGCGTGCTCGATGTGCCGCAGCCGGCCGTGTGGATGACGAAATTCGGAGAGAATGCGATCGAGCATGAAATCCGCGTCTGGATCCTCGATCCCGAGGCGGGGCTCGGCAGCGTTCGCTCGGATATCCTCAACCGCGTGCTGGAGCTGTTCCGCGAGAACGGGATCGAGATACCGGGCCCGCAGCAGGACGTGCGGATCAAGGAGTGGCCTAGCGGAGGATTGTCTCCAGCTCGCTGAGCGCCCGCCCAAGCGAATCGGCAAGACGGCCCGCGGCCGCGCGCGGCGGCGTGATCTGGCCGGCAATCAGCAGGGCCTCGACCCCGGCGGCGGCCCAGATCGCGGTTTCGGCGGCAAGCGCGTCGAACCGGCGCTGGGCGACCGGCAAGGCGCGCTCATAGGCGGCGCTGAGCCGGGCGGCTTCGTCGAGCCCGGCCTCGGCGGTGCTGGTCCGGCCCGCGATCCGCTCCACCAGCCGCAGCGCCTCGCGCAGCTGCGCGTGCTGGCGGCCGGGATCGGCCCCGGCGGAGGGCGGGAGGGGCGGCGCCTGATGCGTCATGGCCGCGACGCTAGCGCCAAGGCGCCTAAGGAAGCGCTAACGGCCATTGCCTGTTCAGCAGCGCTCGGGCAGTCCGGCGCGATGATCCGGACCGTCGTCTTCGCCGCCGCCCTCGTCGCCGCTGCTCCCGCCTTCGCGCAGGGCGAGCCGCCGCCCGCGAACGAGGCCGAGATCGAGCCGATGAGCGGCGGCGTGCCGGCGCTTGAGATCGGCGGCGAGTTCAACCTTCTCTCCGATTACCGGTTCCGCGGGGTCTCCCGCTCCGACGAGGATCCGGCGGTCCAGGCCGGGCTCTCGCTGTCTCACGAAAGCGGCCTTTACGGCGGCGTGCGCGGCACCAGCCTTCGAGGCGTCGACAGCTTCCGCCGCCGCGACCCGGCGTTTCAGGATTTGGGTGACGCGCAGCTCGATCTCTACGCCGGTTTTCGCCGCGAGCTCGGCCACGGTTTCGAGGCGGACGGCGGCCTGATGTATTACGTCTTCGCCGGCGGCGACGGCGAGACCGATTATGCCGAGCCCTATGCCTCGCTCTCCTACCTGATCGGCCCGGCTTTTTTCACCGCCGGCGCCAAATATGCGCCGTCGCAGGCGGGCACCGGCCATGAGGACATGCTCTATCTCCATGGTTCGGTGGATGTGACGATTCCGTTCCGGCCCTGGTCGTTCCGGCTCGAGGCCGGCCATCAGGATTGGGGCGCGTTCGGCGATTATTGGACCTGGTCGGCCGGCGCGCGCTACCACGTCCAGCTCGAGGGCCTGCCCAATACCGAACTCGGCCTGCGCTACGTCGACAGCAATCTGCCCTCCGCGCCCGGGCAGGACGCGGGCGTGGTGCTCAGCGTGGAAATCGGCTTCTAGGGTCGAATATCGTCATTGCGAGGAGCGCAGGGACGCGGCAATCCAGCACTGGATTGCTTCGCTCCGCTCGCAATGACGGGCAGGCTTATTGCGGGACGCTGACCGTCGCTTGCTGGCCGTCGCCCTGCGGCAGCTGCAGCATCGTCTGGACCAGCGTGCCGCGGCTGACCACCGCGGTCTGCGGATCGCCGGCGACCGAGCGGGCGCCGAGCACGGCGCGATCCGCGCCGGAGCTCTGCAGCAGCGAGGTCTCGACCGCGCTGCGCGGCTGCGGGCCGCCGAACAGGGCCTGCAGCGCCTGGCCGCGCGGATCGTTGGCCGCGGCATCGGCCTCGCCCGGGCGGGGCGGAGTCAGCGCGAAATCGGGCGGCACCACCAAAGGCTGGCTGCGCGCGATGGCGAATTCGTCGGGGCCGCTGCGGCCGAAGACGCCCCCGCCGGCGCAACCGGCGAGCAGCAGAGCGGCCGGGACGGCCAGGAGCAGGGGGGCGATACGCATGGCTAAACTTCCTTCTTCTTCGCCGTCCCATCGCGCATCAGGAGCGCGCGGACAAGCAAAAGCAGCACGCCGATGGTAATCGCCGCGTCGCCGACATTGAAGACCAAAAAGGGCCGCCACTCGCCGAAATGCAGGTCGGCGAAGTCGACCACGTAGCCGAGCCGCGCGCGATCGACGATATTGCCGAGCGCGCCGCCGAGGATGAGGGCGAGCGCGGCGCTGTCGTCGCGGCGCTTCTCCTTCCAGAGCCACCAGGCGACGAAGGCGGCGATCAGCCCGGTGCCGAGTACCAGCAGCCAGCGCCCGAGCGAGCTATCCGCGCTGAACAGGCCGAGCGAGACGCCGTTATTTTCCACCCAGCGCAGATCGAAGAAGGAGACGAGCTCCATTTCCCGGCGCTGCTGGAGCTGGAAGACGTAGGTCACCACCCATTTCGTCGCCTGGTCGAACAGGAAGACGGCGGCCGCGAGGCTCAGCGAGAGCTTGCGGTTGCGCCTGAGGCGCGCGTCCTCGGTCAGCGCGTCAACCATTCACCACCCCCTCGCAGCGCCCGCACAGGCCGCCATCCTCGGTCACGTCCGGCAGCAGGCGCCAGCAACGGCCGCATTTCAGATAGTCCGTCCGGGTCACCTCGATACCTTCGCCCTCGCCGGCGATCACTTCGGACACGATGTAGATTTCGGCAAGCTCGGAAAGCGCCTCGCCGGTGAGATCGAGTTCCAGATCGGGATAGACAACCCTCGCCTCGAGGCTGGAGCCGATCACCTTGTCGCGGCGGAGCGGCTCGATCTGCTCGGTGACGCGCTCGCGGGTGGCGCGGATCGCGTCCCAGCGCGCGGCGAGCGCCGCGTCCAGCCAGCCGGCGTCGATTTCGGGCCATTCGAGCAAATGGACCGACCCGGCCTCCGGAAAGCGCGTGCCCCAGACCTCTTCGGTGGTGAAGCAGAGGATCGGGCTCATCCAGCGCACGAGCGCGTGGAAGACGGTGTCGAGCACGGTCCGGTAGGCGCGACGCTTGGGCGCGTCCGGCGCGTCGCAATAGAGGCTGTCTTTCCTTATATCGAAGAAGAAGGCGGAAAGATCGTCATTGGCGAAGGCCGCGATGGCGCGGCTGTAGCGGTTGAAATCGAAGCCGTCGGCGGCGGCGCGCAGCTCCCCGTCCAGCGCGGCCAGCCGGTGCAGCACCCAGCGCTCCAGTTCCGGCATCTCGGCGGGCGCGACCTTCTCGGCCTCGCTATACCCCTCCAGCGCGCCCAGCAGGTAGCGGAAGGTGTTGCGCAGCTTGCGATAGGCGTCCGTCGTCCCGGCCAGGATCTCCTTGCCGATCCGGACGTCCTCGAAATAGTCGGTCGAGGCGACCCAGAGGCGCAGGATGTCGGCGCCGCTCTCCTCTATGACCTTCAGGGGATCGATGACGTTGCCGATGCTCTTCGACATCTTGCGCCCGTTCTGGTCGAGCGTGAAGCCGTGGGTCAGCACCGCGTCATAGGGCGCCCGCCCGCGCGTGCCGCAGCTTTCGAGCAGGCTCGACTGGAACCAGCCGCGATGCTGGTCCGAACCTTCGCAATAGAGATCGGCGCGGACGCCCTCCCCATAGCGCTGCTCGATCACGAAGGCGTGGGTCGAGCCCGAATCGAACCAGACGTCGAGGATGTCCTTGACCGGTTCGTAATCGTCGAGGCTGTATTCGTTGCCGAGCAGCGACTGATGATCGGCGCCGAACCAGGCGTCGGCACCGCCCGCCTCGAAGGCGGCGAGGATGCGGGCGTTGACCTGCTCGTCCCTCAGATAATCGCCGCTCTTGCGGTGCAGGTAGAGCGCGATCGGCACCCCCCAGGCGCGCTGCCGGCTGATCACCCAGTCCGGCCGCCCCTCGACCATCGCGCTGATCCGGTTCTTCGCTTTCTCGGGCACCCAGCGCGTCTCGTCGATCGCCTTGACCGCGGTCTCGCGCAACGTCGGCTCCCCGCGGTCCATCGGGATGAACCATTGCGGCGTGCAGCGGTAGATGAGCTTGGCCTTGGAGCGCCAGCTGTGGGGGTAGGAGTGGTGGAAATCCTGGCTGGCGGAAAGCAGGGCGCCCGTCTCGCGCAAATCCGAGCAGATCGGCCCCTCCGGCGAATTGAATTTCGCGTTGATCACGCTGCCCTGGCCGCCCAGCCACTCCCAATCGGTGCGGTAGAAGCCGCCATCGTCGACCGCGAACACCGGATCGATCCCCGCCGCCTTGCAGACCAGGAAATCCTCCTCGCCATGATCGGGGGACATATGGACGAGGCCGGTGCCGGCATCGGTGGTGACGTGATCGGCCGGGAGAAACGGGCGAGGCCGTGCGAAGAAGCCGCCGAGATGGTGCATGGGGTGGCGGGCGACGGTGCCTGGGAGGTTTTCGCCCAAGCCCTGCCACAGTATCCTGCTTTCCTGTTCGCCGATACGGGGCAAAAACTGGCCGGTGAGCTCCAACGCCACCAGCAAGCGGCGGTCGCCGCTCTCGACGAGTACATATTCTACGTTCGGATTGTAGGCGATCCCCTGGTTCACTGGGATCGTCCACGGCGTGGTCGTCCAGATCACCGCATAAGCGCCGACCAGTTCCGGGATCGGGCTTTCGACGATCTCGAAGGCCAGATCGATCTGGGTGGACGTTATGTCCTCATATTCGACCTCGGCCTCGGCGAGCGCGGTCTTCTCGACCGGCGACCACATCACCGGCTTGGCGCCGCGATAGAGCTGGCCGCTCTCGGCGAAGCGCAGCAATTCCTCGACCGGAGAAACGGTCGGGCTGCGTCCTCCAGTCGCGCTCACCTGCTTCGCCGCAGTGCTGATCGCCCTGGGAGTTGTCGTATTCCTGGGAATCCACTACAGCGGTCTCGACCGCATGCATCTGGAACAGACTCCCGAGGTCCTCGCGCAGAAAGCGCGCGAGATGACGGCACGTCTTGGATATCCTGATCGTCCGCTCGACAGCGCCTCCGGTTTCGACTACGACGGCGACTTTCAAGACTCAGTAGAGAAGAATGACAAACCTCATCCCGACTGGGACGCCGTCCTGCCCGGGCGCCCTTCATTACTCTATTTTTGGTATCGGCAGAGTCCCGACTACATGATGGCTGAGGGATACCGGGACCAACTTCTCAATCCTGGCATCTTGACCCCGGACGATCCCCCCACCACCCTGTCGGAAATGATCAACCTAAAACTCGATCCGCAGGGGCGGCTGATTTACTTTCAAGCCATCCCTCCGCAGAAGGAAAGCTCAACGGCACCTGGTACGCCTTACGACTGGAACTTGCTGTTCTCAGAAGCGGGCCTCGATCCTGCTAAGTTTCAGAAAGCCGAACCTCAGTGGAATTCCCTTGCCGCCTTCGACACGCGCGCTGCTTGGACCGGCGTTTGGCCCGGCAACGCCAGACCGCTGCGCATTGAGGCAGCGGCCCTTCAGGGCAAGCCCGTTTACTTTTCTCTTATCGGGGATTGGACAAAACCAGATCGCGTTAAGGAACCAGCGCAATCCTTCGGAAAAAAAATCAGGCTGATTCTGGCGATCACTTTGTTTCTGTCTCTGCTCTCCGGCGCTATTTTCCTCGCCCGCCGCAATTATCGTCATGGCCGCGGAGACCGCGATGGCGCTTACCGTCTGGCGGCCGTGATGTTCATCCTGGAGATGCTGCTCTGGCTGTGCCGAACCCATCTCATTCCAAGCGTCGCGACCCTCGGCCTATTTCTGCTTGCGGTGAGCACTTCATTGTTATTGTCGGCGGTGACCTGGATGCTCTATCTCGCTCTCGAACCTTGGGTGCGTCGTCGCTGGCCGCAAACCATGATCTCCTGGAGCCGCCTGCTCACTGGCCAATTCCGCGATCCCCTTGTCGGGCGCGACATTCTGTTCGGAGTCATGCTGGGTGTCGTCTGGATCCTCATTTTCCAGATTCACGCCATTCCCCTCATGCACATGGGAGCGGCGCCCGGCTTCGGTCAGGCGGAATATCTGGAAGGTGGACGTCGCGCACTCGGCGCCTGGATGATGCAAATCGCAAGCTCGATCATGGGCACTCTGCAGTTTTTCTTTCTGCTCCTGGGCTTAAAAGTCGTTCTGCGGAAGGATTGGCTGGCGGCGATTGCCTTTGTGGCTCTCTTTGCTCTGCCGCGTGGGTTGACCGCAGATCACGTAGGCATTGAATTGCCAACGGAGATTCTTGTGTACGCGATCGCCGTGCTGATCGTCTTCCGCTTCGGACTCATCCCGCTCGCCGTCGCGATCTTCACCATCAACGTGACCGCGAACCTGCCTTTCACCAGCGACTTTTCCGCCTAGTATGTCGGAGGCTCGCTGCTTGCGCTACTAAGCGTCGTCATGCTTGCCGCATGGGGCTTCTATCACTCGCTCGGCGGAGAGATGGTCTGGAAGTTCGATACCGAGTAATCTACAGATCACTGGCGATCTTGCGACGAATGCCATATGTGCAAGATTTCTACTACATCCTCTTTCGTGCGGTAGACGATGATGAAGGGTAGGCGATGATGAACTAGTTCGCGGGTTCCATCCTCGCGTCCCTTTCGACCGCGATTGGGGAAGGCTCGCAGCGAACGGATGGCATCGCGAAGCTCAACTACCGTGGGCCGCGCC
>DATINU010000208.1:0-5212 GCA_035473955.1 Allosphingosinicella sp. | reverse complement strand
GGGGGCCGGGATCGAGGCGAAGGTCGCTCGTGTGGCGTATGTACCCCGCTGCGTCGGTCATGTTGTGGTTGGCGCAGTAGATCCGAAAGTAAGCTGGGATTGTGCCACGTTCTTTGAACGCCACCCGATCGTCGCGCGGGGTCAGAAAGTTATTCCGCGCGGCATGCTCTGCCACAATGGACTTGAGGGTAATCCAGCGAGCGACCACCTCAAGCTGCTTGGCGTCTAGAACTATTGGAGTGCCGTTGATCAAAGGGGTTAGGAAAGGCCTCGCTTCTTGCTCGAGCTGGCTCATCCAACCGTTATTGCATTGCGCGCACACGGCCCTGATCTTGATAGTATGGATGCTGCCCGGCTTTGCTTGTGGCCCTTCTTCCCGAACGCCGGTGATGGGATGGAAGGAGTAAAGTCGCCGGTCGTGCTTGGGGTCGGGCACTGCGGGTAATAGATCGTGCATCCACCCTGGCCAGAAATGTTCTTTGCTGGTCGCCGGTCCTTCGCAGAAGATGCACTGTCGGGGCGCGTTGGAGCGCTTCATTCCGTTAATCTAAGCTAGCTGTTCCGGAGTTCCTATGAGCCTAGCTAGGATCTGGAGCAATCGGCATTCCGCCAGATGACAGCGATAGGCGCGCCATATGGGAACAGCGGCGTGCCCTAAGCGCCCATCGCGGCACCTCTCATGTCCACCCCAACCGCTTGCGTCCCGCTCCCGCCCTGCCTACCAGCCGCCGCGAAACAGGAGGCCTGAGACATGCGCGCATTCATCTTTCCGGGGCAGGGGAGCCAGGCGGTCGGGATGGGCGCGGCGCTGGCCGGGGCGAGCCGGGCGGCGCACGATGTGCTCGGCGAGGTTGATGAGGCGCTTGGGCAGAGCCTTTCGCGGTTGATGGCGGAGGGGCCGATCGAGGAGTTGACGCTGACCGAGAATGCGCAGCCGGCGATCATGGCCAATGCCATTGCCACTCTCAGGGCTTCCGGGATCGATCTGGGTGCCAAGGCCGATTTCGTCGCCGGCCACTCCCTGGGCGAATATTCGGCGCTCTGCGCGGCGGGGACGTTCGATCTCGCCACCACGGCGCGGTTGCTGAAGCAGCGGGGGCAGGCGATGCAGGCGGCGGTGCCGGTGGGGGAGGGGGCGATGGCGGCTTTGCTCGGCGCCGATCTCGCGCTCGCGCAGGCGGTGTGCGATGTGGCGGCGGAGGGCGAGGTCTGCACGGTCGCCAATGACAACGATCCGTCGCAGGTCGTGATTTCGGGCCAGAGGGGCGCGGTCGAGCGGGCGCTGGAGATCGCCAAGGAGAAGGGCGCCAAGCGCGCGATCCTGCTCCCGGTCTCGGCGCCGTTTCACTGTCCGCTGATGCAGCCCGCCGCCGATGCGATGGCCGAGGCCCTGGCGGGCGCTTCGATGGCGGCGCCCTCGGTGCCGCTCTACGCTAACGTCACCGCCGTTTCGGTGAGCGATCCGGCCGAGATTCGCGACCTGCTGGTCCGGCAGGTGACCGGGATGGTGCGCTGGCGCGAGAGCGTCGCCGCCATGGCGGCGGCGGGCGTCACCCATTTCGTCGAATATGGCGGCAAGGTGCTGGGGCCGATGGTCAAGCGGATCGCCCCGGACGCCGAGGTTTCGAGCGTTATCACGATGGACGACATCGACGCATTGGTGAAGTCCGTATAGCCGTCATCCCGGACTTGATCCGGGATCCATGAACACCGCCGGTGGACTCATGGATGCGGCGGTGTTCATGGATGCTGAAACAAGTTCAGCATGACGATTGGGAGAGAGCACAGTGTTCGACCTTTCAGGAATGACCGCGCTCGTCACCGGCGCCTCGGGCGGGATCGGCTCGGCGATTGCGAAGGGGCTGGCGGCGCAGGGGGCGCGGCTTGCCCTTTCGGGGTCCAATGCGGAGAAGCTCGAGGCGTTTCGGGGCGAGCTGGGCGGCGGTCACGTCGCTTTGGCCTGCAACCTCGGCGACGGTGCGGCGGTGGACGCGCTCGTACCGCAGGCCGCGGAGGCGCTCGGCCAGCTCGACATCCTCGTCAACAATGCCGGCGTCACCCGCGACAATCTGGCGATGCGGATGAAGGACGAGGAATGGTCGGACGTGATCCGGATCAACCTCGAAGCCGCTTTCCGCCTCGCCCGCGCCGCATTGAAGCCGATGATGCGGGCGCGCTTCGGCCGGATCGTCTCGGTGACCTCGGTGGTCGGCGTCACCGGCAATCCCGGCCAGGCCAATTACGCCGCTTCGAAGGCCGGGCTGATCGGCATGTCGAAGGCGCTGGCGCAGGAAGTCGGCTCGCGCGGCATCACCGTCAATTGCATCGCGCCCGGCTTCATCCGTTCGGCGATGACCGACATCCTGCCGGAAGCGCAGAAGACGGCTCTGCTCGGGCGCATCCCGATCGGCGATCTCGGCAGCGGCGAGGACATTGCCGCGGCGGCGGTCTATCTCGCCAGCCGCGAGGCCGGCTACGTCACCGGCCAGACGTTGCATGTGAATGGCGGGATGGCGATGATCTGAACGGCTTCAGCCGACGCGCTTCTCGACATAGTCGATCAGCTCCCCGACGGTCAGCAGGTTCTCGCTATCCTCGTCCGGAATTTCCATGCCGAACTCCTCCTCGAGCGCCATTATCAGGGCCACCACCTGGTGGCCGTCCGCGCCGAGATTGTCGATGATGTAGGCCTCCGGAGTCACGTCGTTCCAGTCGACGCCGAGCTTTTTGCTTATGATCCCGATGACTTGGTTGGCAATCGTCATGTTCATTCCTTTGGGCCGCAGGCCGGCGGGCCGGACGCGCGCCTACTTGCCATACGCCGGGGCAAGCGGCTAGGGCGGGTGCAACAAGAAACACCGCTAGGGAAAGGTGGCATATGAGCGAGACTTCGGACCGCGTTAAGAAGATCGTCGTCGAGCATCTGGGCGTCGAGGCCGACAAGGTCACCGAGGAAGCGAGCTTCATCGACGATCTGGGCGCGGACAGCCTCGATATCGTCGAGCTCGTCATGGCCTTCGAGGAGGAGTTCGGGGTGGAGATCCCGGACGACGCCGCCGAGAAGATCACGACCGTCAAGGACGCGATCGACTATATCGACAGCAACAAGGCCTAAAGAGGCCCGGCCGCCCGTCCGGCGGTGAGCGAGCCGCTTGCATTGAAAACGGCTCCCCGCCAATGGCCGGGGGGCCGTTTTCGTCTCGAAGGTCAGGAGTGATCTGATATGCGCCGTGTCGTCGTCACCGGTCTCGGGCTTGTCACGCCGCTCGGCGGCGACGTCGAGACCAGCTGGAAGAACATCCTCGCCTCGAAGAGCGGCGCCGGGCCGATCACCAGGTTCGACGCCAGCGACCAGAAATGCACGATCGCGTGCGAAGTAAAGCCGGCCGACCACGAATATGGCTTCGATCCCGGCAAGCGCGTCGATCACAAGATCCAGCGGCAGGTCGATCCCTTCATCGTCTACGGCCTGGACGCGGCCGGGCAGGCGCTGGAGGATGCGGGCCTGACCGAGATGGACGAGGCGACCAGGCTGCGCGCCGGCGTGTCGATCGGCTCGGGGATCGGCGGTCTGCCCGGAATCGAGAGCGAAAGCCTGCTGCTGGCCGAGAAAGGGCCGGGGCGGGTCAGCCCGCACTTCGTCCACGGGCGGCTGATCAACCTGATCTCGGGCCAGGTGAGCATCAAATACGGCCTGATGGGTCCGAACCACGCGGTCGTCACCGCCTGCTCGACCGGTGCCCACTCGATCGGCGACGCGGCGCGGATGATCCGCGACGACGATGCCGATATCATGCTGGCGGGCGGCGCCGAAGCGACCATCTGCCCGATCGGCATCGCCGGCTTCGCGCAGGCGCGCGCCCTCAACATGACCTACAATGACCGGCCCGAGCAAGCGAGCCGGCCCTATGACAAGGACCGCGACGGGTTCGTCATGGGCGAGGGCGCGGGCGTCGTGGTGCTCGAGGAATATCAGCACGCCAAGGCGCGGGGCGCGAAAATCTATGCCGAAGTCGTGGGCTATGGCCTGTCGGGCGACGCCCATCACGTCACCGCGCCGCATCCGGAAGGCTCGGGCGCCTACCGTTCGATGGAAATGGCGCTGAAGAAGGCGGGCATGACCCCGTCCGACATCGACTATATCAACGCGCACGGCACCTCGACCATGGCCGACACGATCGAGCTGGGCGCCGTGAAGCGCCTGTTCGGCAACGCGATCGGCAAGGTGTCGATGAGCTCGACCAAGTCGGCGATCGGCCATTTGCTGGGCGGCGCAGGCGCGGTCGAGGCGATCTTCTGCATCCTGGCGATTCGCGACCAGATCGTTCCCCCCACGCTGAACCTCGACAATCCGGACGAGGGCACGGAGGGCGTCGACCTCGTGCCGCACAAGGCGCGGCAGCGCGAGGTGAAGGCGGTGCTCAACAACAGCTTCGGCTTCGGCGGCACCAATGCCAGCCTCGTCATGAAGGCGATCTGACCCTACATACGCGTCAATGAAGCGCGGCCTGATCCTCCTCGTCGTTCTGCCCGCGCTGGCGACCCTTGCCGCGTTCACCGCTTTCTGGCTGCTCTGGGCGGGGCCGGGACCGTTTTCAGAGCCGCGCACGATCATCGTGGCGCAGGGATCGAGCGTGGCGAAGGTGGCCGCGCAACTCGACGAGGAAGGGCTGATCCGCGGCGGCGCGACCAGCTTCCGCGGCTTCGCCCGCATCTTCGGCGCCCATGCACCCGTCCAGGCCGGCGAGTTCGAGCTCAGGCCGGGGATGAGCGCCTGGGCGATTCTGACGCACCTGCAATTCGGTCGCCCCGTCCAGCGCGCCGTGAACATCCCCGAAGGCATGCCCTCGGTCCTGGTCCACGAGCGGCTGATGCGGCTGCCCTATCTCACCGGCGCCATCGACGTCCCGGTCGAAGGAACGGTGCTGCCCGACACCTATAGCTACCGCCGGGGCGAGAGCCGGGCGGCGGTGCTCGGCCGGATGCAGGCGGCGATGCGGCGGGAATTGGCGCGGCTCTGGGCGGAGCGGAGCAACGCGACGGTCGCGCAAAGCCCCGAGGCGGCGGTGATCCTCGCCTCGATCGTCGAGAAGGAAACAGGCAAGGCGGCCGAGCGGCGGCTGATCGCCGGCGTCTATTCGAACCGGGTGCGGCGGGGCATGCCCCTACAGGCCGATCCCACCGTCATCTATCCGGTGACGCGCGGCCGGCC
>DATINU010000207.1:0-18495 GCA_035473955.1 Allosphingosinicella sp. | reverse complement strand
GCCAAAACGCTGGCGCTGGAGGGCGCGCGCGACAATGTCCGCGTCAACACCATCGCCCCGACCGCCGCGACGCGGATGACCGAGGCACTGTTCCCGCCCGAGCTGCTCGCCCGCTTCAGGCCCGAGCTGATCGCGCCCGCCGCGCTCTTCCTGGTGAGCGAGGACGCCCCCACGGGCGTGATCCTCGGGGCCGGCGCCGGGGTGGTGCAGGCCGCGCACATCACCCTCACGAAGGGAGTTGCGCTCGCCGAGCAGACGCCCGAGGCCGTCGCCGAGAGCTTCGCCGCGATCACCGATCGAGAGGGCGAGATCGTCCCCCAATCGGGCGCGGAACAGGCGATGACGATCATGCAACACCTGCAGGGGCAGTGACGCGGCGAGCCAAAGTTGACAAAGTTGACGCCTGCACGGTTGGTCTCGGCTCAACCGGAGCGGCTGCGGATTGACGATCTGAAAGACCCTATGGTGGAAGCCAACCCCGAGTCGCAATCTGCTGGCACGCGAAATCCTATTTGTATCCAACAAATCGAGGGAATGGGTGGGCCTTAGTGTGTTGTATCACTAAAACACCTATGCTATGGATGCCCCATCCACAAGAGGGGACAGACACATGTATAGCGAGAGCGACCTCGAAGCCGCGGTGGCCGCAGGGGCGTTGACCGCCGGCCAGGCGGCGGCCTTCCGCAGCTATGTCGCGGCCGGGCGGCACACGCCCGCCGTCGACGAGGAGCATTTCCGATTGCTGACCGGGTTCAACGACATTTTCGTCGGCATCGCCGCGGCCATTCTGCTCGCCGCGGTGGCGATGATCGGCTATTATGTCGGGCCGCGCATCGGCGGCGACGGGCCGACCCCCTTCATGGGGCTGTTCGCGGCCGCGGTCGCCTGGGGCCTCGCCGAATTCTTCACCCTGAAGCGGCGCATGGCGCTGCCCTCCATCATCCTCCTGGGCGCCTTCGTCTTCGGCGTATTCGAGACGGCGGGGACGAGCATCGTCATCGCGGTCGGCGAACAGAATATCGACAACAGCCCGCAGGCGGCGATGATCATCCTGTCGGTCAGCGCCGGCATCGCCGCGCTGGCGGCCTGGCTGCACTGGCGCCGCTTCCGCGTGCCCGTCACGGTCGCGGCCGGAGTCGGGGCTCTGGTCGCGGTCGTGCTGGGCTTCGTCGCCACGGGCTTCGCCGCCGAGAACATGTCCGAGGCGCAAGTCCGCCTCATGGTGCGGGTGATGGAGGGGAGCGCCCTCGTGCTCGGCATCGGCGTCTTCCTGCTCGCCATGCGCTGGGACGCCTCCGATCCGAAGCGCGAGACGCGCCGGTCCGATGTCGCTTTCTGGCTGCACCTGCTGGCGGCGCCGCTGATCGTCCACCCGGTTTTCTCGCTGCTCGGCCTCACCGAGGGCAAGGCGTCGACGCTCGACGGCATTGCGGTGATCCTGCTCTACGTCGTACTCGGCCTGGTCGCGCTGGCGATCGACCGGCGGGCGCTGCTGGTCTCGGCGCTCGCGTATGTGCTCTATGCGCTCAACAGCTTGTTCGAGACCTATGGCGTGGTCGAACTCAACGTCGCCCTGACCGCGCTCATCATCGGCTCGGCATTGCTGCTGCTCTCGGCCTTCTGGACGAGCGCGCGGCGCGCGGTGGTGATGCCGCTGCCCGATGGGCTGCGCGGCAAGCTGCCCGTGCTCGATCGGGTCGCGGCGGCGCCGATCCCGGCCTGAGCCTACCTCCCCCTCCCTGCACGCAGGGAGGGGAATTTCTAGCCTTCGACGACCTTGAGCAGGCGCCGCTCGATCGGCGCCAGCACCGGGCCGAGCGCGTGGCCCCGCTTCAGCACCTGGCCCGCCTCGCCGATCAAGGCCCACATGCCCTGCCGGCTCTGCAGCGCCGGGCGCTTCTCGATCCGATATTCGGGGCGCTCGGCGGCGCGGCGGAAGGCCCAGAAGCTGGCCTCACCGGAATGGAACTGGATCGCATAGTCCTTCCACAGGCCCGCGGCGACCATGCGGCCGTAGAGATCGACGATGCGCTTGAGCTCGGCACGCTCGAAACCGACCTGCGCTTCGGCCCGTCCTCCTTGTCCCTTGTCCGGGAATTGGAGGACGGTGCCCATCTCAGGCCCGGCCCCGGTTGCTGACGATCCGCCCCTTGGAGGCGTGTCCTTCGATCCGCTCGCGCTCCTCAACCAGTTCGGCGATGCGGGCGCGCAACTGCTCGACCTCGCATTGCAGGATTTCGAGCTTCTGCGTCGCCGGATCGAGATTTTCGGTACAGGGAGTGCCGTAGGGCAAGAAGGCGCGAGTGCTGCTTTCCCCGGCCTCGACCAGGGTCGAGCGGGCCGGGATGCCGACCATCGTCGCGCCTGGCGGCACGTCCTTGTTGACCACCGAGTTGGCGCCGATCCGCGCGCGCGTCCCGACCGTGATCGGCCCCAGCACCTGCGCGCCCGAGCCGATGATCACGCCATCGCCGATCGTCGGATGCCGCTTGCCGGGCACGCCGTCGGTCGGGTTGGTGCCGCCCAGGGTGACTTGCTGGTAGATGGTGACGTCGTCGCCGATCTGGGCGGTCTCGCCGATCACCACGAAGCCGTGGTCGATGAAGAAATTCCTGCCGATCTCGGCGCCCGGATGGATGTCGATCGCGGTCACCATCCGCGACCAGTGATTGACCAGACGGGCGAGCAAATAAAGGTCGCCCTTGAACAGCCAGTGCGCGACCCGGTGATAGAAGAGCGCCCAGACCCCGGGATAGAGCAGGATTTCCCACCGCGACCGCGGCGCCGGATCGCGCGCCTTCACCGAATCCAGATAATCGAGAATGGCCAAGGCCATGCGGGGCGAACTCTCGTTGTTACGGGCCAGAGATAAGCCCGTGACGCACGGATTACCAGATAGGGATGGAGAGGGGGTTAAGCTTGCCTTCGCGCGCCGACGCGCTAGCCTTTCGCCATGACCGATCTCGACGCCTTCATCGCCGGCCTGCCCAAGGCGGAGCTGCACATGCATATCGAGGGGAGCCTCGAGCCCGAACTCATGTTCGCGCTGGCGAAGCGCAATGGGATAGCGATCCCGTTCGACAGCGTCGAGGCGGTGCGTGCCGCCTACGAATTCTCCAACCTGCAGGACTTTCTCGACATCTATTATCAAGGCGCGAACGTGCTCCAGACCGAGGCCGATTTCCGCGATCTGGCCTTGGCCTATTTCGACCGGATCGCGGCCGACGCCGTCGTCCACGCCGAAATCTTCTTCGATCCGCAAACCCATACCGATCGCGGCATCGGCTTCGACACGGTGATGCGGGGGCTGCTTGCGGGGATGGCAGAGGCGGAAGCGAAGCACGGGATCAGCTCGAAACTCATTCTCTGCTTCCTGCGCCATCTCGACGAGGACGCCGCCTTCGCGACGCTTGAAATGGCCAGGCCCTGGCTGGACCGGATCGAGGCGGTCGGCCTCGACAGCTCCGAACTCGGCCATCCGCCCGAGAAGTTCGCCCGGGTCTTCGCGGCCGCCGCCGCGCTCGGCCTCAAGCGCGTCGCCCATGCCGGCGAGGAAGGCCCGCCCGACTATGTGCTGGAGGCGCTCGACATCCTGAAGATCGACCGGCTCGACCACGGCAATCGCAGCCTGGAGGACCCGGCCCTGACCGGGCGCCTCGTCGCCGAGCAGATGACGCTGACCGTCTGCCCGCTCTCCAACGTGAAATTATGCAACGTCGCCTCGATGGACGCCCATCCGATCGATGAGATGCTCGCTTTGGGCTTGCGCGCGACGATCAATTCGGACGATCCCGCCTATTTCGGCGGCTATCTCAACGACAATTACCGCGCCGCCGCCCACGCCCGCAACCTGAGCCGCGACGACCTCGCCACCCTGGCCCGCAACTCCTTCCTCGGGTCGTTCCTGAGCGAGGCGGAAAAGGCGGCCCACATCGCCAGGGTGGATGCCTACGCTTCTGCCTGAGGAGAGCCGCCATGCGCCTCGCTTATGCGATCAAATATGTGGCCGACATGGATGCGGCAGTCGCCTTTCACCGCGATACGCTCGGCCTGAATCTGAAATTCGCCTCGCCCTTCTGGGCCGAATTCGCGACCGGCGAGACCACGCTGGCGCTCCACGCGGCCGACGAGGCGCATCCGCCCGGCAAGGTCCAGCTCGGCTTCGCCAGCGACGATCTCGCCGCCTTTTATGAGGCGCGCGAGGCGAACGGGGTGACCTTCACGGCCGCCCCCGCCCCGCTGCACGGCGCCACCATCGCCCGCTTCCTGGACAGCGAGGGCGCGGAAACCAGCATCAGCGGCTGAGCTTCGCTGGCCTTTATCGCCCCGATGACTTAAATCGCCTCGCTTGATCGAGTGAGGCGATGAGCACATGCACGTTGGTCACACCTTCCCCCGGAAGGCGGGTCAGACCATCCGGGGGATGGCCTGAATGAACGTGCATCTTCCGACCCTGAAGCAGCTTCAATATCTGGTGGCGCTGAAGACGCACGGCCATTTCGGCCGCGCGGCCGAGGCCTGCTTCGTGACGCAGTCGACGCTCTCGGCCGGGATCAAGGAGCTGGAAAACCTGATCGGAGTGACGCTGGTCGAGCGCACCCGCCGCGTCGTCCGCTTCACCCCGCTCGGCACCCGCGTCGCCGAGAAGGCGCAGCGGATTCTGCGCGAGACCGAGGATCTGGCCGACATGGTCCGGGCCTCGGGCAAGCCGCTTGCCGGCGAGCTGCGCATGGGCGTGATCCCGACCATCGCGCCCTTCCTGTTGCCGACCATGCTGCCCCGGCTGCGTGCGCAATGGCCGGACCTCAAGCTTTATCTGCGCGAGGAGACCAGCCAGCAGGCCTGCGACGCGCTGCGCAGGGGCCAGCTCGATTGCGTGCTGCTCGCCCTTCCCTATGCCTGCGGCGAGGTCGACCGCGCCGTGCTGTTCGAGGATCGTTTCATGGTCGCCTTCCCGCCGGGCGCGGCCGAAGCGCTGCCGGAGCGGGTCGCCGCCGAAGCGATCGACGAAAGCAAATTGCTGCTGCTCGAGGACGGACACTGCCTCAAGGACCACGTCCTGTCCGCCTGCAACCGCCCGGAAATCCGGGCCGGCGCGGCGATCCTGGGCACCTCGCTGCACACGCTGGTGCAGATGGTCGACAACGGCCTCGGCACGACGCTCATTCCGCAAATGGCGGTCGAGGCCGGCATCCTCGAGGGCACCAACGTCGTCGCGCGCCCGCTCGACGCCGATCATCCGGCGCGGCGCATCGCCCTCGTCTGGCGCAAGGCGAGCCCGCGCGAGAAGGAATTCCGCCTGCTCGCCGAAGCATTGAAGGACGCGGCCTGAGCCGAATCCTCAATCCATGTGCTTGAGGCCGACCCGTAGATAATCCCAGCCGGTGATCAGGGTCAGCGCCGCCGCCGCCCAGAGGCTGCAGAGGCCGATATCGTGTACCCAAGGCCATTGCGGCAGCGCGCCCGACAGGATCAGCGCGCCCAGCGCGAACATCTGCAACGTGGTCTTCCACTTGGCGAGCTGGCTGACCGGGACCGAAACCCGCAGCGTGGCAAGGAATTCGCGCAGGCCCGAAACGGTGATCTCGCGCAGCAGGATCACCAAAGCGGGGATCAGGTGAAGGCCGTGGATGACCGGCTCCGCGCCCGCCTGCCGCGTCGAGATCAGCATCGCGATCACCGCCACCACCATGATCTTGTCCGCGATCGGATCCAGGAACTGGCCGAGCCGCGAGACCGTCCCCTGCGCGCGCGCCAGATAGCCGTCGAAATAGTCGGTGATCCCGATCAGGCAGTAGAGGCCGAAGGTGATTCCATAATCCCACCAGCTCGGCTTCCAGAGCAGAAAGACCAGGATCGGCACCGCGAGGATGCGCGAGAGCGTCAGCAGGTTGGGCAGCGTCAGCATGCGCGGGCTCCCTTAGCGGCAAAGGCGGGGCTTGGGGAGAGCGGAAGGGCTGGCCCGGCTTCGGGGCTTGTCCTGCCCGCCGCGCATTGCCTATGACGGGCGCGCGGCCCGCGAGAGGCCGTCCCTGACACGAGGATGCCCAAGACCCGATGACTGGCCAGGCGTCCACCCCGTTGCCCGGAGCTGAGACCGCCTGATGTACGGCGCCACCCATTTGCTCGGCGTCCGCCGGTTTCTTCCACTGTTCGTCACCCAAATGCTCGGCGCGTTCAACGACAATCTGTTCAAGAACGCGATGGTACTGTTCGTCGTCTACCAGGTCTATAATGACGAGGCGTCCGAGACCTGGTTCAGCGCACTGACCACCGCCGTCTTCATCATCCCCTTCTTCCTGCTCTCCGCTCTGTCCGGCCAACTCGCCGACGCCCGGGACAAGGCTAAGATCATCCGCATCGTGAAGGCCTGCGAGATCCTGATCATGCTGGTCGGCGCGGCCGGGCTGGTCATGGCCTGGAAGGGGATCATGGTGCATTCGGCGGCGATCCCGCTGCTGCTGGTCGCCCTGTTCGCGATGGGGGTCCACTCCACCTTCTTCGGCCCGATCAAATATGCGATCCTGCCCCAGCATCTGGAAAGGGACGAGGTGCTCGGCGGCACCGGGCTGGTCGAGGCCGGCACCTATGTGGCGATCCTCGGCGGCACGTTGCTCGCCGGCGTGATCCCGGTTCAGGCCTCGGCGGTCGGCGTCGTCCTGATCGCGCTGATCGGCTACGTCGCCGGGCGGCAGGTCCCCTCGGCGCCGAAGCTCGAGGAAGGGCACACAATCGATTTCAACGTCTTCCGGTCCTCCTACCGCCTGATCAACGCGACCCTGCACATCCGCCGGCTCTTCCTGGCCATCGTCGCGATCAGCTTCTTCTGGACGATCGGGGCGGTGCTCTTCATCCAGTTCCCGCCGCTGGTGAAGAATGTGCTGACCGCCGACCGAGCGGTCGCCTCGCTCTTCCTCGCTATCTTCTCGGTCGGCGTCGCGATCGGTTCGGTGGCGGTGAACCGGCTGCTCAAGGGCGAGGTTTCGGCCCGCTACGCGACGCCCTCGGTGCTCGCCATGGGGCTTTGCGTGGTCGCCTTCCACCTCGTCTCGGTGACCTGGATCGGCAAGACCGACGGCAGCTTCTACGACATCGCCCAATTCATGGATCATCCGGGCAATTGGCCGCTGCTGCTTTCGCTGCTCGGTATCTCGGTCTTCGGCGGGATGTTCGTGGTGCCGCTCTACGCTTTCCTGACCACGACCGTTCCGAAATCGCAGGCGGCGCGGACGGTGGCCGCCAACAATATCGTCAACTCCGGCGCGATGGTGGTCGGCTCGCTGATCGCGATCGGGCTCTCCATGGGCGGCGTGACGGTCGAGAACCAGCTCCTCCTCGCCGCCGCCATGTGCCTCGTTTCGGCGTGGCTCGCCTGGAAGCTGCACAAGGCCTGCGACACGCCCGAATGCGCCGATACCGAAGTGCTGCCGCCGACCGTCTGAGCGCCTAGCCGAAGAGCGTCCCGAAGAAGACCAGCCCGCCGATCCAGCCGGTGGCGAACAGCCTGAGGTCCCGCAGCCACCCCGCCGCGTCCGTGCCCGCGAAGGCCTCGGTCTGCTCGATGGGCAGGGCCCAGGCCCCGGTGCGGCGGATAAGCGGCGTCATGCGATACATGACGCGGGATTAACGTTCGATTCACCACGATCCGCAAGCGGCTGGGAAGGTTAATTTTCGCGTTGCCGTCCCTTTGCGGGACGCGCGGGTCAGACCATCGCCTTCGGGCGGCTGAAGACGCGGGTCACTTCGGGCGCGAAGCTTTCGAGGCTGTCGACGTCGAACTGCGGATCGAAGGCCGGCGCGTCCCATTCGTCGACCAGCTTCTCGGCGAAGGCGAACCAGGGCTCATTGCGGAAGCGCTCGCGCCCCTCCGGGTCCTTGCCGAGATGCTCGAAATAATAGCGGCCCTGGAATTCCTGATGCCAGTAGACGGCGTGGTAGATGTCGTCCGAGACATAGGGCTTCAGCATTTCCGCCGCGATCGGGCCGTGGTTGGGGATCGAGAAGATCTTGCCGAGATCGTGGCAGAGCGCCGCCACCACCTCCTCATCGTTCGCCCCGGCGCGGCGGGCCAAAGTGCCCGCCATCAGGCAGTGGGTGAGCTGGGTCGCGGCGAAGCCGACCTCGATCGCGTCCAGGCGCGCGAGGCTCTCCATGATCTGCTGCGGGGCGGCCGAAACCTGGTGCTTGCCATGCTCGGCGGCGATGTGGGCCCACTCTTCGGCGGTGCCCTGCTTCATGTCGGTGAACATGAGCCCGGCTGTACCACAAGGCGAAGACGCGGCATAGATTCGCGCGATGGGGAGCGCAGAGGTCACGGAAAGGCTGCGGCGAGGCCGCGAATTGTTGCGCGAGCAGCCCGTTCTGGCGGCGGTAGAGGCGCGCGCCGCCCTCGCCGTGTCGCGCGCCGATGCCGATGCGTGGCGCCTGCTCGGTGCCGCGCTCCGGCTGAGCGGCGAGGATGAGGACGCGGCGCAGGCGGAGCTGGCCGCGATCTCCGCCTCGGTCCACGATCCGGCGCTGATCGCCGCCGCCGAGGCCCTGCTCGACAACGACCTGGCCATGGCCGAGACCGTCCTGCGACCACGACTCCACGCCAATCCGTTCGACGTCGCCGCGATCCGGATGATGGCCGAGCTGGCGGGGCGCCTCGGCCGTTACCCGGACGCCGAGAAGCTGCTGCGCCGTGCGCTCGAACTGGCGCCCGCCTTCGGACCCGCCCGGGCCAATCTCGCCACCGTGCTCTACCGGCAGAATCGCCCCGCCGAGGCGATCGCCGAGCTCGACCGCCTGCAGGACGGCGACGAGGCCAATGCCGGCCACCAGAACCTCAAGGCGGCCGCGCTCGGCCGGCTCGGCAGCTACCAGGAGGCGATCCTCGTCTACGAGCAGGTGCTGGCCAGGCTCCCCGACCAGCCCAAGGTCTGGATGAGCTACGGCCATGCGCTGAAGACGGTCGGCCGGCAGCCCGACGCGATCGCCGCCTATCGCCGCGCGCTCGCTCTCGCCCCGACGCTCGGCGAAGTCTGGTGGAGCCTCGCCAATCTGAAGACCATGACCTTCGCCGATGCGGACGTGGCGGCGATGGCGGCGGCGCTGGCCGGACCGGACCTGCGCCTCGAGGATCGCTTCCACCTCCATTTCGCGCTGGGCCGGGCCCATGAGGAGCGCGGCGGCTTCGAAGCCTCATTCGCCCATTATGCGGAAGGCAACCGGCTGCGCGGGGAGACGATCGGCTATCGCGCCGACGAAACGAGCGCGCTGGTCGAGCGCAGCAAAACTATGTTCTCCCCGGCCTTTTTCACCGAGCGTGCCGGGCTCGGCTGCCCCGCGCCGGACCCGATCTTCATCCTCGGCATGCCGCGCGCGGGCTCGACGCTGATCGAGCAGATCCTCGCCAGCCATTCCCAGGTCGAGGGCACGATGGAATTGCCCGACATCCCGGCGATGGCGCGGCGGCTCGGCGGCGGTAAGGTCGGCCGGGAGGGCGGCGCCTATCCCGCCTGCCTCGCCGAGCTGGACGGCGAGGCGCTCAGCGCCCTTGGCGAGGAATATCTCGAACGCACCCGCATCCAGCGCAAGACCGACCGCCCCTATTTCATCGACAAGATGCCGAACAATTGGGCGCATGCCGGGCTCATCCGCCTGATCCTGCCGAACGCGAAGATCGTCGACGCCCGCCGGCATCCGCTCGATTGCTGCTTTTCCAACTTCAAGCAGCATTATGCGCGCGGCCAGGGGTTCAGCTATTCGCTCCGCGACATGGGCCGCTATTATGCCGATTACGTCGCGCTGATGGCCCATCTGGCGGGAGCGATGCCGGATCCCGCCTACCGGCTGATCCACGAACGGCTGATCGAGGATCCCGAAGGCGAGATCAGCGCGCTGCTCGATCATCTCGGTCTGCCGTTCGAGCCGGATTGCCTGCGCTTTCACGAAAACACCCGGGCGGTCCGCACCGCGAGCTCCGAGCAGGTCCGCCGGCCGATCAACCGGGAAGGCGTGGACCAATGGAAGCCTTATGAGCCGTGGCTGGCGCCGCTCAAGGCCGCGCTCGGCGCGGCGCTCGACGATTGGCGGTAGGAAAAGCGTTGCACGACAGTCACAATCGGCCGCCATCTCGTTTCGTATGCAAAATCATTTGACGCGCGGCGCGAAGCGGCGGATTCTCCCCCGAAATCACGCCAAAGGGGGAGTGAAATGAACCTCAAGCGCGCGGCCTATGGCCTGCTGGCCTCGTCCATGCTCTGCACCACGGGCGCCGCCCTCGCCCAGAACGCGCCCGCCCCTGACGCGACCGGCCCGGCCGCCGCGGAAGATGAGACCAACATCATCGTTACCGCGCAGAAGCGCTCGGAGAATCTCCAGAACGTCCCGATCAGCATCCAGGCGCTGGGGACGCAGCAGCTCGAAGAGCAGAACGTCGCCAATTTCCAGGATTATACCCGGCTGATGCCGAGCATTTCCTACCAGACGCTGCAGCCCGGCACGACCAACGTCTACATCCGCGGCGTCGCTTCCGGCGGCGACGGCAACCATTCCGGCTCGCTCCCCTCGGTCGGCGTCTATCTCGCCGAGCAGCCGGTGACCACGATCGGCGGCACGCTCGACGTCCACATCTACGACGTCGCCCGCATCGAGGTGCTGCGCGGACCGCAGGGCACGCTCTACGGCGCCTCGTCGGAAGCCGGGACGATCCGCATCATCACCAACCAGCCGGACACGTCGGGCTTTTACGGGCAGGTCGACGCCGAGCTGAACACCGTCCGCCACGGCAGTGTCGGCGGCTCGCTCGAAGGCTTCATCAACGCGCCCTTGAACGACGATATCGCGATCCGGCTGGTCGCCTGGTACCAGCATGACGGCGGCTATATCGACAACGTCGCCGGCACCCGCGCCTTCCTGCCCCAGCCGGGCGGAATCGTGGTCAACAACAACGCCCTCGTCGAAAACAATTTCAACGACGTCGATACGGTCGGCGGCCGGCTCGCGCTCGGCATCGACCTGTCCGAACATTGGACGGTCACCGCCAGCCTGCTCGGCCAGGACCAGCGCGCGCACGGCACCTTCGGCTACGATGCGAGCGTCGGCGATCTCCAAGTCCAGCATTTCTTCCCGGACCGCAATCACGACCGCTTCATCCAGGCGGCGCTGACCATCGAGGGCCGGATCGGCAATTGGGACCTCACCTATGCCGGCGCCTATCTCGACCGGCGGATCAACAGCTCGGCCGACTATACCGATTATGCCGAAGCCTATGACAATCTCTATGCCGGAGCCGGGGGCCTCGCCGGCTATTTCTATTTCTTCGACGACGGCGGCAACACGATCGATCCGTCGCAGCACATCATCGGCCGCAGCCATTTCCGCAAGCTCAGCAACGAGCTGCGCATCGCCTCGCCCGCCGAGAGCCGGCTGCGCTTCGTCGGCGGCCTGTTCTACCAGCGCCAGACCCACCTGATCCATCAGGACTATCAGGTCACCAACCTCGCCGACGAAGTCTCGGTCAACGGCTTCCCCGGCACGCTCTGGCTGACCCAGCAGCAGCGCGTCGACCGCGATTATGCCGCGTTCGGCGAATTGAGCTTCGATATCGTCCCGACGGTGACGCTGACCGGCGGCCTTAGAGTCTATCGCTACGACAACAGCCTGATCGGCTTCTTCGGCTTCGGCCGCAATCCGGCCGGCCCGCCGTTCAACGGCGCCGGCAGCTCGCGCACCGGCGTCGCCGGCTGCTACACCACCACGGGCGCGATCCTGCGCGACAATCCGGGCGGGACTTTGCTGCCGCCCGAGGTCGACGGTTCGCCCTGTACCAACCTCGCGGATTTCGTGGGCGGCGACCTCGTGCCCAAATCGCAGGACGGCGACGGCATCACCCACCGCCTGAACCTCACCTGGCACATCACCGACCGCCACCTCCTCTACGCGACCTGGTCGAGCGGCTTCCGCCCGGGCGGCATCAACCGCCGCGCGACCATCCAGCCCTATGACGAGGACACGCTGACCAATTTCGAGATCGGCTTCCACACCAGCTGGCCGGGCGGCTTCCGCCTGAACGGCGCCATCTACCAGCAGGATTGGGACGGCTTCCAATTCTCGTTCCTCGGCCCGAACAGCTTCACCGAGATCCACAACGGCCCCGACGCGCGGATCAGGGGCGCCGAGATGGAGCTCAACTGGCGGCCGACCCAAGGCCTCAATATCGCGGCGAGCGCGGCCTATACCGATGCCCAGACAAAGCGGAATTTGTGCGGCGTCGACGATCCGACCTTCACCTGCGCCGGGCCCGGCAATTTCATCTCCGCGCCGGCCGGCACCCGCCTGCCGGTGACGCCGCGCTTCAAATTCTCCTCGACCACCCGCTACGAATTCCCGCTCGGCGGCGGCACCGCGCATGCCCAGGCGACCCTGAGCCACCAAAGCTCGGCCTCGTCGGACATCCGCACCCTGATCTTCACCCCGCTCGGCGATCCGCGGAACCCGGCCGCTTTGACCGGGCGGCTCGATGGCTACACCACCGCCGATTTCGCCTTCGGCATGGAATGGGAGCGGTTCAACGTCGAGCTCTATATCGAAAATGCGTTCGACGAGCGGGCCCAGCTGACCCGTTTCCAGGAATGCGGGCAATGCTTCCAGCGGCCCTATATCGTGACCAACACGCCGCGCACGATCGGGATCAGGGTCGGCGGGAGCTTCTAGCGGAAGCAATCCCGCAGGCCTTCCAGACCGCGCTGGATTGCCGCGCTGCGCTCGCAATGACGGGTAAAGATTGACGCGGCGTTTCACATTTGTTCTCATGCGGCGATGAGCCACGACACTATCTCTCTTCCCGCCGCGCGCCGGATCGCGCTCGCCGCGCAGGGCTTCGGCGCGAAGCGGCCGGACGCGGTCACCGCCGCGCACCTCCGCCGTACCGTCGAAAGGCTGAACCTCCACCAGATCGACAGCGTCAACGTCCTCGCCCGCGCCCATTATCTGCCCGCTTTCTCGCGCCTCGGCGCCTACGATCGCGCCCTGCTCGATTATGCCGCCTGGGGGCCGAAGCGGGCGCGGCGGCTCTTCGAATATTGGGCGCATGAGGCCTCGCTGCTCCCGCTCGCCCTCCACCCGCTCCTGCGGTGGCGGATGGCGGAGGCGGATCGCGGCCTGCGCGGCTGGGCGCGGCTCAAGGAATTCGCCCATGCGCGCCGGCCCGAGGCCGAAGCGATCCTCGAGCGCATCCGGGCCGAAGGACCGATGGCGGCGTCCGACTTCGAGCATGGCAAGAGCCGCTCGGGCTGGTGGGAATGGGGCGACACCAAGCAGGCGCTCGAATTCCTGTTCTGGGCCGGGCACATCGCCACCGCCACCAGGCGCGGCAGCTTCGAGCGGGTCTACGACCTTGCCGAACGGGTAATCCCGAAGTCCATTTTCGAGCTTCCTGCGCCCCCTCCCGCCGAGGCCCAGCGCCAGCTGATCGCGCTGTCCGCCCGCGCCCACGGCATCGGCACCGCCGCCGACCTGCGCGACTATTTCCGCCTCAAGCCCGACGAAGCGAAGGCGGCGATCGAGACGCTGGTGGAGGACGGCACATTGCTCCCGGTCGAGGTCAAAGGCTGGCGCCAGCCGGCCTTCCTCCATGCCGAGGCGCGCCGCCCGCGCCGGATCGAGGGACAGGCCCTGCTCGCTCCCTTCGATCCGCTGATCTGGGAGCGCGCCCGCACGGAGCGCCTGTTCGGCTTCCACTACCGGATCGAAATCTACGTGCCGCAGGACAAGCGCCGGCACGGCTATTACGTCCTCCCCTTCCTCATGGACGGCCGGCTCGTCGCCCGGGTGGATTTGAAAAGCGACCGGCAGAACGGACGCCTGCTCGTCCAGAAGGTCGGCTACGAGAACGGAGCGCCGCCCGAAACGCGCGAGCGCCTTTCCGCCGAACTCGCGCTGATGGCCGAATGGCTGGGGCTGGCGCCGCCGGGCGCCTTGGCCTAACCTGCTCGATTCAATCGTTCGGAGTAAGTGAATGACGACCGAGGCAAAAAGCAGCCATATCCGGCTGACCTCGCATCCGGGCTCGCGCGGCCCCGCGCGCTTCCCGATCAAATGGGGCGCGCCCACCGCCGAAGCGCGCGGCCCGGTCATCGCCACGGTCAATGCCGGCGCGCTCCGCAACGCGATCGGTGCGCATGGCGGCTCCTATTCGGTCTATCGCGCGCTCGCCATTTCGTCGGGCGCGATGGACCCGAATGCCCGTCCGGACCTGCAGGACACCTCCCCCGTCTGCGAGATCGGTCCGCACAAGCAATGGGGCGATCCCGGCAAGATCGTCTCGCTCGATCCCTGGGGACACCGCGTCGCCCAGGATTTCGGGCATCTGATCGCCGAGGGCATCGACATCCGCCCCTCCATCGCGATCACCAAGGCGCGGCTCACCCTGCCCGAAATCCACGATGCGATCGAGGCGGGACGGCTTTCGGTCGACAACGAGATCGTCCACGAGGCCGGCGACGTTTCGGTGACCAAGATCGCGATCGATCCGGTCTGGTGGCTGCCCGGCATCGCGGAGCGGTTCGAAGTGAAGGAATCGGACCTGCGCCGCTGCCTCTTCGAGCAGACCGGCGGCATGTACACCGATCTCGTCACCCGCTCCGATCTCAGCGTCTTCCTGCCCCCGATCGGGGGCATGACGCTCTATATTTTCGGCGATCCGGCCGATCTCGGCAACAAGCGCAAGACGCTCACCTGCCGGGTCCACGACGAATGCAATGGCTCGGACGTGTTCGGCTCGGACATCTGCACCTGCCGCCCCTATCTCACCCACGGCATCGAGGAGGCGACCCGCCAGGCGCAGGCCGGCGGCGTCGGCCTCATCGTCTACAACCGCAAGGAAGGCCGCGCGCTCGGCGAGGTCACCAAATTCCTCGTCTACAATGCCCGCAAGCGCCAGCCGGGGGGCGACCAGGCCGCGACCTATTTCGAGCGGACCGAATGCGTCGCCGGCGTGCAGGACGCGCGCTTCCAACAGCTGATGCCCGACGTGATCCACTGGCTCGGGATCCGCCGGATCGACCGCTTCGTCTCCATGTCCAACATGAAATATGACGCGCTCGCCCAGGGCGGCGTCGAGATCGTCGAGCGCGTCCCAATCCCCGACTGGCTGGTGCCCGAGGACGCCAGCGTCGAGATGGAAGCCAAGAAGGCCGCCGGCTATTTCACCCATGAAGGCGCGCCCACCAAGAAGAAGCTCCGCTCCACGGTGGGGCGCGACTTGGGCAAGTTCTGACGCGCGTGAGCGAAGATCCGATCCGTGATCTGCTGAGCGCGGCCGCGGTGCGCGAGCGGGCGCACGAAATGCTTGCGCTCGCGCTGGCGGGAAAGGTCGAAGGCTGGCGAGCCGATCTCGATCGCCTCGCCGACGCGGCCGACCTCACCGCCGCCGTCACCCGCGAAGCCTATCCCGATCTCGTCATCCCCTTCCACGCCCGCGCCCGCCATTTCGTCGCGGGCGCGCCGAAGCTTCCGGATGGCGACCCGGCGAACCGCGCCCGCGCCGCCTTCGATCTGGTCATCCTCTCGGTCTTGCTCGACGCCGGCACAGGACCGGGCTGGCGTTACGGGGATGCGGTGACCGGCGGCAGCTACGCCCGCTCCGAAGGCCTCGCCGTCGCCAGCCAGCGCATGTTCGAAGCCGGCGTCCTCGACAACCTCGCCACGCTCGAAGCGGGGACGCTGGCGGGTGGCTTCCAGGTGAGCGAGGACAATCCGCTGCTTGGCCTCGAGGGCCGCGCGGGCTTGCTCCGACGGCTCGGGGCCCAGGTGCTGGCCCGTCCCGAGCTGTTCCCGAACGGCCGCCCCGGCGGCTTGTATGACATTCTCGCCGCCCGCGCCGAAGATGGCCGTCTGCCCGCCCCCGCGATCCTCGAAGCCTTGCTCGATGCGCTCGGCCCGATCTGGGCGGACCGCCTCGTCATCGACGGCATCCCGCTCGGCGATTGCTGGCGGCATCCGGCGATCCGCCGGGACGATGCCAGCGACGGCCTGGTGCCGCTGCACAAGCTCTCGCAATGGCTGTCCTATTCGCTGATCGAGCCGCTCGAAGAATCCGGTATCGAGGTGAGCGACGTAGACGGCCTCACCGGCCTCGCGGAATATCGAAACGGCGGCCTGTTCGTGGACATGGGCGTGCTCGCGCTGACCGACCCCGATGACGCGACGCGCGAGCACAAGGTTTCCGAGCCCCTCATCGTCGCGTGGCGCGCGCTCACCGTCGCCCTGCTCGACCGGATGGCCCCGCTGGTCCGCGCCCGGCTCGGCGTCGACGAAGCATCCTTCCCCCTCGCCCGGATGCTCGAAGGCGGCAGCTGGGCCGCGGGCCGGCGGATCGCCGGCGAGCGGCGCCCGGGCGGCGGACCTCCTTTCAATATTATCAGCGACGGAACGGTATTTTAGATGGACGGACTGACGATCGTTTCCCACCCCCTGGTGCAGCACAAGCTCACCATCCTGCGCGACCGGAACAGCTCGACGAAGCTGTTCCGTGCCGTGGTGCGCGAGATCGCGGCCCTGCTCTGTTATGAGGTGACCCGCGATTTGCCGACCGCGCTCATCCGCGTCGAGACTCCGATCGGTCCGGCCGACGCCCCCGAAATCGCCGGCAAGAAGCTGGTCATCGCGCCGGTGCTGCGCGCCGGCCTCGCCATGGCGGAGGGAATGCTCGAGCTCGTCCCTTCGGCGCGCGTCGCCCATATCGGGCTCTATCGCGACCCGGTGACGCTTCAGGCGGTCGAATATTATTTCAAGACGCCCGAGGACGTCGCCGAGCGGCTGGTCATCGTCGTCGATCCGATGCTCGCCACCGGCCACACCGCGATCGCCGCGCTCGACCGGCTGAAGGAAGCGGGCGTCACCGACATCCGCTTCGTTTGCCTGCTCGCCTCGCGTCCCGGCGCCGAGGCGGTCCGCGCCGCCCATCCCGACGTGCCGGTCTGGGCCGCGGCGATGGACGAAGAGCTCAACGATCACGGCTATATCGTTCCCGGCCTCGGCGACGCGGGGGATAGGACCTACGGGACGCGCTAGCCCGGCGGCGATGCATTGCCCGCCGACCCCGCGGCGCTTAACGTGCGTACCGGGCGCGGAAGGGGAAAAGAGATGCGGGCAGGCGCGATCGGGATCGGCGGGGCGCTGGTGTTGGTGGGAGCAGCCTTGGGCGCGCGGGCTCTGGCGGCACAATCGGCGCCCGCCGCCGCGCCGGCTGGACCCGAAGCGCAGGTCGATGTCACCGCCTGCCAGGCTTGCCACGGCAGCAACGGCGTCAGCCGCAACACGCGCGTCCCCAACCTCGCCGGCCAGCAGCCCGATTATCTTGCGGCCCAGCTCCGCGCGTTCAAGAGCGGCACCCGCAAGAACGATCTGATGGAGGCGGTCGCGGCGCAGCTCAGCGACGCCGAGATCACCGCGCTCGCGCAATATTGGAGCAGCCGCCCGGCCACGGGCACGGACGCCCATGGTGGCGCCACGGCCGGCCCCGCCATCCCCTCGCGCATGGCCTTTCCGGCGGAATTCCCGGCCGGCTTCACCCTGTATCAGTCCGTCACCGCCGACGACGGCGCCGTCGCCGAGCGCTATGCCAACCGGATCGCGCTCGACGCCGCCCGCGCCGGCCGGCCGCTGCCCGACGGCTCGGTGCTCGTGACCGTGAACCGCCCCGCCCCGGCCGCCGGCCAGACGGCGCCCGGCGCCCCCGCATCCTATGCGGCCATGGAAGCGCACGCGGGCTGGGGCGAGGCGATCCCCGCTCTGCTCCGCAACGGCAATTGGGATTACGCCCTGTTCGACGCCGCACGCGCCCGCAACGATCGGCTCAACCAGGCGCAATGCCTGGCCTGCCACCGCCCCCGCGCGGCCGACAGCTTCGTCTTCACCATCGCCGAATTGCGCGAACGGGCCGGGCGATCAAGCGACTGATTCTAAAGGAAATGGTGGAGCCGAGGGGGATCGAACCCCTGACCTTCGCAATGCCATTGCGACGCTCTCCCAGCTGAGCTACGGCCCCGAACCTTTTTCGCTCCCGGTCTGGTGCGGGAGGGTTTGAAGGACGCCGCATGTAAGCGAGCATGCGGCGCTCTGCAATTCCAATTTCGTCATTCCGGCGAAAGCCGGAATCTCACTGCCTTTGCACGATGGCGGTCAGGAAAAAGGGATTCCAGCTTTCGCTGGAATGACGGTGAGGTGGAGGATCAGACCTCCTCTTCGTCCCCGCCCGCGCCGGGCACGCCGATATCGTCGTCGCCGCCCAGATCGACCTCGTCGTCCGGATTCTCTTCGGCTTCCTCGTCGACGTCGATCTCGAGATCGTCGGCGGCCAGATCGGCATCCTCCGTCTCGGCCTCGATCTCGGGCTTCGCCGCCTCGAACGGCATCGGCTGCTTCGATTTCAGCACCGGCTCCGGATGCCCGTTGATCCCGCAGGCGATGCAGGTGATCGGATCGTCCTTGCCGAGATCGTAGAAGCGG
>DATINU010000206.1:0-7695 GCA_035473955.1 Allosphingosinicella sp. | reverse complement strand
TAGACCCGCCACTCCTTCGAGAAATAGCCGAGTTCGCCGTCCGGCCGGATATAGTCGCGAAGAGACGAGCCGCCCGCGGCGATGGCGGCGTGGAGGACGGATTTGATCGCGTCGGCCAGCCGATCGAGCCGGGCGCGGGCGACGTGGCCCCCTGCCCGCCCCGGCGCGATGCCGGCGAGGTTGAGCGCGTCGCAGACGTAGATATTGCCCAGCCCCGCGACGATCCGCTGGTCGAGCAGCAGCGCCTTGATCGGCGCCGTCCGCCCGGCGAGCGCCCGGGCGAGACGGGCGCCGTCGAACGCGTCGCCGAGCGGCTCCGGCCCCATCTTCACGAACGGCGGATAGGCTGCGAGCCCGTCCGTCCGGACGATGTCGAGCGAGCCGAAGCGGCGATGATCGTTGAGCGCGAGGCGGCGGCCTTGATCGGTCTCGATCACGACGTGATCGTGCTTGCCGATCTCCGAGGGATCGAGGCGCCAATGGCCCGACATGCCGAGGTGGAAGATCAAAATGTCGTCGCGGTCGGTCTCGATCAGGCCGTATTTGGCGCGGCGGCCGAGGGCGGTGACCCGGGCGCCGGTCATGCGCTGGCGCAGGTCCGGCGGGAACGGCCAGCGCAAGTCCGCGCGGCGCAGCTCGAATAACGCGATCCTGTGCCCTTTGAGGACGGGCTCCAGGCCGCGGATCGTGGTCTCGACTTCGGGAAGCTCAGGCATGTTTCACCATGCGCCCTCCCCTGCTAGAGCGCGCCGCGATGGACAAGGTCTCTTTCGGCCGCGAGGACGTCAGTCCCGAAGAAAAGACGCGGCGCGTGCGCGGCGTCTTCTCGAACGTTGCCGCGCGCTACGATCTGATGAACGACCTGATGTCGGGCGGGCAGCATCGCCTGTGGAAGGACGCGTTCGTGCGGCGGGTGCGGCCGCGCAAGGGCGAGACGATCCTCGACATGGCCGGCGGCACCGGCGACATCGCCTTCCGCATGGCCCGCGCCGGCGCTTCCGTCACCGTTGCCGACATCAATTCCGAGATGCTCGCCGTCGGCATGGAGCGGGCGAAGGCGCGCGGGCTCGCGGGGCTGGCCTGGGCCGAGGAGAATGCCGAGACTTTGTCCTTCGCGGACAAGAGCTTCGATGCCTATACGATCGCGTTCGGCATCCGGAACGTGACCGATATCCCGGCCGCGCTCCGCGAGGCGCACCGTGTGCTGAAGACCGGCGGGCGCTTCCACTGCCTCGAATTCTCGCAGACGCGCTGGCCGGGCTTCAAGACGATCTACGAGACCTATTCGCGCCGGATCGTGCCGAAGATCGGCAGGGCGGTGGCGAAGGACGAGGAAAGCTACCGCTACCTGATCGAATCGATCGAGCGGTTTCCGGATATGGGCAGGTTCGCGAAGATGATCGAAGCGGCTGGCTTCAAGAACGTGAAGGCCGAGCCGATCCTCGGCGGGCTCGTCGCCATTCACAGCGGCTGGAAGATTTGATGGCGCCTCTCCCTCCATGTCACCCTGAACTTGTTTCAGGGTCCATGAACACGGCCTCGCCAGCCTGGATCCCGTCGGTGTTCATGGATGCTGAAACGAGTTCGGCATGACGGGTTTGGGATTATGACCGCCTCCGTTACCCATGTCTGGCGGCTCCTGAAATGGGGCCGGGTGCTGGCGCGGCACGGGGCGCTGCGCGGGATCGAGCGCGACCCCAATACGCCCGCGCCCGTGCGGCGCCTCTGCAAGCTCGCCCGCTTCGGCGCGCGCATCCCCGAAGTGCCGACCTATGCCGAGGCTTTTCAGGATATCGGCCCGGCCGCGATCAAGCTCGGCCAGGCGCTGGCGACGCGGCCGGACATCGTCGGCGAGGAGGCCGCGCGCGACCTCGCCTTGCTGCAGGACCGGCTGCCGCCGGCGCCGTTCGAGGCGATCAGGGCGGCGATCGAGCAGGGGCTCGGCCGGCCACTGGACGAAATGTTCACGGAGGTCGATCCCGAGCCCGTCGGCGCCGCTTCGATCGCCCAGGTCCACCGCGCGATCACCATCGAAGGCAAGCAGGTCGCGATCAAGGTCCTGCGCCCGCATATCGAGGAGGACTTCGCCGCCGCGATCGAGACTTACGAATGGGCCGCCGCCCAGGTCGAGGCGATGGGCGGCGAGGCGGCACGGCTGCGGCCGCGGCTGGTGGTGGAAACCTTCCGGCAATGGACGCAGCGCGAGCTCGACCTGAGGCTCGAGGCGGCCTCAGCCTCGGAGCTGCGCGAGAATCTGGTCGCGGAGAGCGGCTTCTTCGTTCCCGAGATCGACTGGAGCCGGACCGCGCGGCGCGTGCTCACGCTCGAATGGATCGACGGGATCAAGCTCACCGACCGCGCGGCGCTGATCGCCGCCGGACACGACCTGAAGGCGCTGGCCGCGACGCTCGTCCGGGCCTTCCTGCAGCAGGCGGTGGTCGATGGCTTCTTCCACGCCGATCTCCACCAGGGCAATCTCTTCGCGCTTCCCGACGGCCGGCTCGCGGTGATCGATTTCGGCATCATGGGGCGGATCGACCGGCAGGCCCGCGTCTGGCTCGCGGAAATTCTCTACGGCCTGCTCACCGGCAATTACCGGCGCGTCGCCGAAATTCATTTCGAGGCGCAATATGTGCCTTCCCACCACAATATCGGAGAGTTCGCGACCGCGCTCCGGGCCGTCGGCGAGCCCATGCGCGGGCTGCCCGTGAAAGAGGTCTCGTTGGGCCAGATGCTCGACGGCCTGTTCAAGATCACCCGCGATTTCGACATGCCGACTCAACCGCATCTGCTGTTGCTGCAGAAAACGATGGTGATGGAGGAAGGCGTCGCCACCGCGCTCGATCCCGACATCAACATGTGGGAGACGGCCGAGCCCTTCCTGACCGAATGGGTGCGCAGCGAGCTTGGGCCCGAAGCGCGGATCGCGGACGAGATCGTCAAGGGCGTCAGGATGCTCAGGAAGCTCCCCGAGCTGATCCGCCGCATCGACCATTATTACCCGCCGCCCGGCGCCGCGCCCCCCGCACCGCCGCTCCGCGAAATCGCATTGGTCCGGCCGCACCGCCACGGCCTGTTCGCGCTCACCGCTTTGCTGTCGGCCGCGGCCGGCGCGGCGGCGGTCTGGCTCCTCGCTTGATCGCCACGCTTAATGTGCATATGATATGCGCATGAATAGTCCGGCGCGAAAAATTTCCCCGTCCAAGCGGGCGACGAACGTATCGCTTCGATCCGATCTTATCGATGAGGCTAGGGGATTGGGTATCAACATCTCCGAAGCCTGTGAGCGGGGACTGACGGACGAGGTTGCTCGTTCCCGCCGGGAAGCCTGGCTGGCGGAAAATATGCCGGCGCTCGAAGCATGGAATGAATGGGTGCGGGAGAACGGCATCCCCTATGCCGAATATCGTCGGCCCTGATGGCGAGATTCGACGTTTATCCCGGCGCGCGTGGCAAAGGATATTTGCTCGACTGCCAGGCCGACCTGCTCGAACAGCTCGAAACGAGGGTGGTTGTGCCGTTGCTTCCGGCAGCAGGCTTGCCCGCAGCAACACGGCTCAATCCCGTATTCGCGGTGGATGGAATGCCTGTGGTCATGAGCACACAGCTCATCTTCGCAATTCCCATACAGCATCTCGAAGGCAGGGTCGCGTCCCTCGGCGAACACCACGTCGCGATCATTAATGCGCTCGACATGCTGCTAACCGGTTATTGAGAGCGCCATGCGGGGCAAAAAAGTCCTCCTGATCGTCGGCGGCGGGATCGCGGCTTACAAGGCGTGCGAGCTGATCCGGCTGATCCGCAAGGCGGGCGGCGGCGTGCGCTGCGTGCTGACGAAGGGCGGCGCACAGTTCATCACCGCGATGACCCTGGCCGCCTTGTCCGAGCAGCAGGTGTTTACCGAATTGTTCGACCTCAAGGACGAGGCCGAGATGGGCCATATCCAGCTCAGCCGCGAGGCCGACCTGATCGTGGTCGCGCCGGCGACCGCGGACCTGCTGGCGAAGATGGCGGGCGGGATCGCCGACGATCTCGCCACCACCCTCTTGCTCGCCACCGACAAGCGCGTGCTCGCCGCGCCCGCGATGAACGTGCGGATGTGGCAGCATGAGGCGACGAAGCGCAACGTGGCGCGGCTGCGCGCCGACGGGGTGACGATCCTCGAGCCCGGCGAGGGCGAGATGGCCTGCGGCGAATATGGGCCGGGGCGGCTGCCCGAGCCCGAGGCGATCTTCGCGGCGATCGAGGAGATGCTTGGCGGGCCCGGGCCGCTGGCGGACAAGCATGTGATCGTCACCGCCGGGCCGACGCACGAGCCGATCGATCCGGTCCGGGTCATCGCCAACCGCTCCTCGGGCAAGCAGGGCTTCGCGATCGCGGGCGCGCTGGCCGCGCTCGGCGCGCGGGTGACGTTGGTGGCCGGGCCGGTGAGCCTGGAAACGCCAGAGGGCGTGCAGCGCGTCGACGTCGAGACGGCCCAACAGATGAACGACGCGGTCGCGGCCGCGCTGCCCGCCGAGGCGGCGGTCCTGGTCGCGGCGGTGGCAGACTGGCGGGTCGAGCCGGCCAGTCAGAAGCTCAAGAAGGAGGCCGGGCCGCCCGCGCTGGACTGGCAGCGGACGCCGGACATTCTTGCCAATCTCGCCCAAGGCGCAAAGCGGCCGAGACTGCTCGTCGGCTTCGCGGCCGAGACCGCGAACGTCGCCGGCGAAGCGGCCGCGAAGCGCACGCGCAAGGGCGCCGACTGGATCGTCGCCAACGACGTCTCAGGCGACGTGATGGGCGGCGACGACAACACGATCCACCTGATCGGTCCGGACGGGACCGAAAGCTGGGAGCCTATGGCGAAGGCCGAGGTCGCCCGCCGCCTCGCGGCGAGGATCGCGGAGGCGCTCAAATGATCGAGATCAAGGTGAAGCGCCTGCCCCATGGGGAGGGGCTCGCCCTCCCCGCTTATGGTTCCGAACATGCCGTCGGGCTGGACGTGGTTTCGGCCGAGGAGGTGGTGCTCGCGCCCGGCGCGCGTCACCCGGTGAGGACCGGCATCGCGATGGCGATCCCGCACGGCTACGAGGTCCAGGTCCGCTCCCGCTCGGGCACGGCGGTCAGGAACGGCATCACCTGCCTCACTGGCACGATCGACAGCGACTATCGCGGCGAACTGATGGTCGTGCTCGTCAATCTCGGCCGGGAGGATTTCCACATCGGCCGCGGCGATCGGATCGCGCAGCTGGTTCCCGCTCCCGTGCTTCGCGCCGGCTTCGCCGAGGTCGAGGATCTGGACGAAACCGAGCGCGGCCTCGGGGGCTTCGGCTCGACCGGGCGGTGACGGTCGCGCCGCTCGCTGTCGCCGCTGCGCTGGCGCTCGCCGAGGCCGCTCCGCCGCGCGATCACCAATGGCTCTATCGCGAGCAGCAGGGCGACGGTCAGCCCCTGCCCCACGCCATTTTCCTCTCCTGGGATTTCGCCCGCGTCATCTTCCATGGCGCGTGCAGCCGGGAGCGGCCCGATACGCTCGAGCTGCGCTATTTTCCCGATCCGCAAATCGGCACGCGCAACGCGGACGGCCATCTCGCCCTTGATCCGGTGCCGCCGATCGTGCTGCGGCGGGGCGAGCGGGAGCTCGTTATGGAAACCGGGCTGATCTACGATTCGATCGTCGGCCGCGCGCGGATCACGCCGGAGCTGCTCACCCTGCTCCGGCCCGCGGACGAGACGGGGCTCGGGATCGATGCGGTCAGCGAGATGGGCGAGGAATGGGACGCCGGGACCGCCGAACCGCTCTACCGCCTCGCCATGGCCTGCGATGACCCTGAGCGATAGCCAGCTCGACCGCTACGCCCGCCATATCGTCCTTAAGGAGATTGGCGGCGACGGGCAGCGCAAGCTGCTGGCTGCGACCGTGGCGATCGTTGGGACGGGCGGGATCGGCTCGCCGGCGATCCAGTATCTCGCCGCGGCCGGCGTCGGCACGCTTCGGGTGATCGACGACGACCGGGTGACGCTCGATAATCTGCAGCGGCAGATCCTGTTCGCCACCGGCGACGTCGGCCGTGCCAAGACAGAGGCGGCGGGCGAGGCCGTGGCCGGGCTCAACCCCGGGGTGGTCTTCGACGGGCGGGCGGAGCGCCTGGACTCGGCCAATGCGGCAATGCTTCTTGGCGGCGCCGATCTCGTGCTCGACGGCTCGGACAATTTCGCGACCCGGCTGGTGGTTTCGGACAGCTGCACGGCGCTGCGTGTGCCTTTGGTCTCTGCCGCGATCGGGCAGTTTCAGGCGCAGGTGGGGACGTTCCGGGGCTGGCTGGCGGACCGGCCCTGCTACCGCTGCTTCGTCGGCGATGCCTTCGACGCGGACGATTGCGATACCTGCGCGGAACTCGGCGTGCTGGGGGCGATGGCGGGGGTCGCCGGGACCTTCGCGGCGCTCGAAGTCGTGCGCGCGATTACCGGCTTCGGCGACGATCCGGCGGGCAAGCTGCATGGCTTCGACGGGCTGAAGCCGGGGATGCGGACGCTGACGATCGCGAAGGACGCGGCCTGCAAGGGCTGCGGCGGTCAGGCGAAATAGCGGGCGATCTGCGCGAAGAAGCGGGTCGTCGCCTCGGGCTGGGAGACGTAGGAAAAGGCGAGCCCGGCCGCGAGGCTGAACAGCAGGAACGGCCAGCTGAGCATCCGCCCGACCAGCGAAGGCCCGCGCTGCGGCGCGCGCGGCGCGGCGGGGACGAAATGGACGGGCGCGGCTTCGCGCAGCACATATTCTTCGGCGGGCAGGCCCAGGATCACCAGTTTCTCCGCCTGGAATTCCTCGGCCGAAAGCGCCCCCTGCTGGTGGAGGCGGGCAAGCCGCTCGAGCGAGGTCAGCCGATCGTGGACGAGGTGATAGTCCGGCGAGGACGGTGCGGCGGGCTCGGGCATGGGTTCGATCGCCGCCGGCACCAGTGAGAGGTGCGGCGGTTCGGCCAGCTGGTGGCCGCGGCTGATGGCGAGCTTGCCGGTACGCATGACGGACCAGCGTCTAGCGCCGGCAGGGTAAAGAGAGCCGGACCGGGAAGGGTAAACGGCCCGTCAACCAAAACTCAGGGCTGGGCGGGAATCGCGATCAACTCGATGGTGAAGACCAGGGTGGCGCCGCCCGGGATCGGGCCGCGCCCGGCGGGGCCGTAGCCGAGAGTGTAGGGGACCGCGAATTCGTAGCGGTCGCCGACCGCCATCAGCGGTACGCCTTCCTGCCAGCCGCGGATCAGGCGGTTCAGCGGAAAGGTGGCGGGCTCGCCCCGGGCGATCGAGCTGTCGAACTCGGTGCCGTCGATGAAGCGGCCGGCATAGTGGATGGTGACGGTATCGGTGGCGCGGGGGTGCGGACCCGTGCCGTTGCCGGAAATGCGGCGAAAACGCAGCCCGCTCGCGGTCTGCCCCCAGCCGTCGGCGGGGCTCAGCGCGTAGAGATAAGCAAACTGGCGATTGAGCTGCTCGGCGGTGAGCTCCGGACGCGCGGGGACCGGCTCCGGAGCCTGCGCGGCGAGGAGGGCGGCGAGCATCACGATCATTTCTTCTTCCTTCCCCTGCCTTTTTTGACCGGCGGGCCTTTGGCGGCGCGCTCGTCGATCAGCTGGGCGGCTTCTTCCAGCGTCAGCTGCTCCGGCGCCACCGATTTGGGCAAGGTGGCGTTGGTCTTTCCGTCGGTGACATAGG
>DATINU010000205.1:0-4364 GCA_035473955.1 Allosphingosinicella sp. | reverse complement strand
GATCGAGTTCGACGCCAGCGCCTCGATCATCGATTCCGGAAAGATGTGCGCGATGAACTGGGCGAAGTCGAAGGCCGAGCGATCGACGCCGCTCGACGCGGTTTCGGGAGGCAGCGGCAGGCCGAGCCCGACGCCGGGCTGCAGCAGGCTGACCAGCAGCAGGCCGAGGCTGAGCGATACGAGGCTGGCGCACAGAAACCAGCCGACGGCCTTAACGCCGACCCGTCCAAGCGCGGCCGTGTCTCCCATATGCGCGATGCCGACGATCAGGGTGGAGAGCACCAGCGGCGCGATGATCATCTTGATCAGGTGGAGGAAGACCGTGACCAGGATCGAGATGTAATAGACATATTTGGCGACCGCCGGACCGCCCTCCGAAGTGCCGTCACCCATGAAGGCGTTGATCGCCCAGCCGACGACGATGCCGAGCACCAGCCCGGCGAGGATGTAATAGGTCAGGCGCTTGGCCATGTCGGCTCCCCCGGATGGTGAACGGGCAAAGGAGCCGATTGTCGCCGCCGGGTCAAGCGGAGGCGGCGCTTACTGGATCGGGTCTTGCGAGGTGCTGGCCGTGGGGCGCGCCGGCCGGGGCCGCCTGGCCGGGGTCTGAGTGGTCGACGGCTGCTGGATGCCTTGCGGCCGGTTGATCGTGGTGGTGGTGTTCGGCGTCCGCGCGGCCGGCGGCCGGGTGGTCGGCACGTTGGTCACCGGCGGCCGGGTGGTGCGCGGCGGCTGGGTGTTGGGCGGCTGGGTCGTGCGCGGGGGCTGGGTCCGCGGCGGCTGGGTGCTCGGCGGCTGCGTCGTGCGCGGCGGGCGGGTCGGCTCTGTGGGCCGGACCCTGATCGGCGGCAGATCGATGACCGGGCGCCGCGGATCGCGGGTCGGGCGCGTCGGCTCGCGGTAGGGCGGCTGCGTGGTGACCGGCGGCAGCGGCTTGTCCGGCGTGGTCACCGGCGGCGTGTAGCGGGGCGGCTGCCGGACCGGCGGGGGCGGGTTGCGGACGGGGCCCGGAAGCGGCCGGTATTGCCCCGACGGCGTTCGCGGCGGCGCCGGAGCTGCCGACGGCGGCGCCGTGGGCGTCGCGGCCACTGGCGCCTGATCGGGAGCCGGCCCGGGCAGCGGGACTTCTTCGATCTCCATCGCCGGCGGCTGCTCGGTCTCGACGGGCCGCGCTTTCTCAAGCGTCTCGACCCGGGCGGCGAGCAAATCGCGCTGATCGATCAGGTTGCGCACCTCGGTCGCCGCCCAGATCGCGACCCCGGCGGCTCCCGTCGCCGCCACGAACTGGAAGGCGAGCAGCAGCCAGGCGCTGCGGACGAACCGTCTCGTGGTGGGGGAACCGTGTCCGCTCATCGCCGCGACGCCGCGCTGATCTTGAGCAGCAGGAACGCGGTCAGCGCCAGCAGCAGCAGCGCCAGCACCAAGGCCGTCAGCGCCAGCCCGTCGAACGCCGCTGGCGCGATCCGACCCGTCGCCGCCATCCCCGCGGCGCCGGCGATCGACGCCGCCAGCACGATCGCGAGCCAGCCGAGCCAAGCGGTCCGCCCGAGCCCCTGCAAAGCCGGCCCGCGCGGCACATTATAGGCAAGCGCCGCATCCGCCGGGCCCTCGCCGCGGACGAACGCCCCGACCTTCCCTTCGAAATCGCCCCAAAGCGAGCCCTGCCGTTCGCCGCCCCAGCGGCTGAAATCGAGGAAGTGGAGCATGGTGAAAGGGAGGGGGAGCTTCGCCTGATCGAGGCTGAGCTGGACCAGCTTGCCCGAATCGAGCGCCTCGTTCGCTTCCGCCCGCACCCAGAGCGACTGCCGCGCCGAGGCCGACCAGGCGACCACCACGCAGCGCGCCGCGTCGATCTCGGCTTCGATCAGCATCGCATAATCGTCGGACGCCGCGAGCCGCTCGTCCCACCAGAGCGAATAGCCGCTTTGCTGCAGCCCGCCGCTGATCGCCTCGACGCGGTCGCGATTCTTACGCGAATAGGAGACGAACACATCCGCCATGTCGCCCCCGTATCAAATCCGCGCGGCGCTGTCGCGTCCGATGGCTCAGGCGGGCTCCAGCTCCTTCTGCACCACCTTGTCGGCCAGCACGCCGTTCAATTCGGCGAGATGGTCGAACTCGGCCGTGTACGTGGCGAGGCCCTGGCTGATCGAACGCAGTTCCGCGTCGAAGCCCTGCATCTCCGCCTCGGGGATCATCGCTTCGACCTCATCCCAGCGTGACCAGCCTTCGCGCGAATCCATGCCGAGCATTTGCCCGCGCCGGCTCGCGATCGCCGAGGTCACGCGCGAGGTCGCGCCGCTCGGCGCCACCACCGTCACCTTCATCACCGGCTCGAGCAGATGCGGCGCCGCCTGCGCCAGCGCCTCCGACATGCCGATCCGCCCCGCGGTGCGAAACGCCAATTCCGAGCTGTCGACGCTGTGATAGGAGCCGTCGATCAGGGTCACATGCACGTCGACCACCGGGAAACCGAGCGGCCCTTTGACGGTCGCGTCGCGCACACCGTCCTCGACCGCCGGAATCCATTGCTTGGGCACGACGCCGCCCGAAATCTTGTCGTCGAACCGGAAGCCCTCGCCCCGGGTCAGCGGCTTCAGCTCGATCACGCAATCGCCGAACTGGCCGTGGCCGCCCGACTGCTTCTTGTGGCGGCCGCGCTGGGTGACCGACTTGCGGATCGATTCCTTGTAGCCGATCGCCGGCGGCTTCGAATCGATGGCGACGCCATAGCGCCGCCGCAGCCGGTCGAGCGTGACCTTGAGATGTTCGTCGTTGACGCCCCTCAGGCGCGTTTCGTGCATCACTTCGTCCTGCTCCCAGAGCAGGGCAGAATCCTCCTCGGTCAGCTTGTGCAGCGCGGTGGAGAGCCGGACATCGTCCTTGCGGTCCTTGGTCGAAATGGCGAGCGCGAAATTGCGCACGGGCTTGGCGGCATCGGGCGCGGGCGGCGCGGCGCCGCTCGCCAGCCATTCGCCGGCATGAACCTCCTCGATCTTGGCCACCGCGACCACGTCGCCGGCCTTGGCCTCGCCGAGCTTCGCGGTCTTCTCGCCCTGCACCGCGAACAGCGTGCCGACGCGCAAATGCTCGCCGCCGCTCGATTTCAGCTCCTGGCCTTCCTTCAGCGCGCCGCCGAAGACGCGCGCGTAGGACAGCCGGCCCATCGCGCCGCCATGGCTGACCTTGAAGACGATCGCGCTGGGCCCGCTGGCGCCGAGCCTTTCGGCGGCCGCATCGGGGGCAGGGGCTTCGTGGCGCAGCGCCTTCATCAGCCGGCGGATGCCCTGCGTGCCCGTGGCCGAGCCGAACAGCACCGGGACGATATGAGCCGCGCCCGTATCCTTGGCGAGATCGGCATAGACGGTCTCGCGCTCGGGCACTTCGTCCATCAGCAATTGCTCGAGCAGATTATCGTCGTGATCGGCGAGCTTCTCGAGCATCTGGCCGCGCTCGAGCGCCTCGCGGTCGGCCAGGTCGGCGGGGATGTCCTTCTGCTCGGATTCCTGGCCCTTGCGGTAATAATAGGCCCGTTCGAGCGCGATATCGACGAAGCCGGTCACCGCCTCGCCTTCGCGGATCGGGAGCCAGCGCGCGATCAGCGGCGATTTCGACATCGGCTGCAGCGCTTCGAGCAGCCCCTGGATCGAGCCGCGCGCGGAATCGATCTTGTTGACGAAGATCATGTGCGGAATGCCCTGCGCCTCCAGCTGCCTGAGCGTAGGCTCGGCGAGCAGGGCGCGGTCCGGATCGGGATCGACGACGACGAGCGCAAGGTCCGCGACCGCCGTGCCCAGCGCGCCGTCCGCGGCGAAGCCGACCGAGCCCGGGCAGTCGATCAAGGCGTAGCGATCGCCCATATAATCGTAATGCATCAGGTTGAGCTCGGTCGAGCCGCCCCGCGCGCGCGCCTCCGGGCTGGCGTCGCCGGTACTGGAGCCGTCCGCGACATTGCCCTGCCGCCCGATGGCGCCGGCCGCAAAAAGAAGGGCCTCGGCTAGGCTGGTCTTACCCGCCCCGCCGGGGCCCACGAGCGCGATCGTTCTGGTGCCTGCAGCTCTGGTGGGCATAAGCGTCTCCTTCAGCTCGCCGTGCGCGGGCTCCGCGAAGAAGACGCGGCCGCGCGCCTCAGTGGAAAGGACGCAGCTTTCACCTCTCCGTAGCGAAGTGCAAGAGGGGAAAAATGCGGTTCGTCCCCTCTTCATGCAGAGCCCGTCCGGACCGGGCTGCAAATGTTGGATTTCGCCTGCTTCGATCGCGGCCATGCGCTCGACTCGCTCCTCCGGCTCACGTGCGGCTCGCCGCCTTGCGGGGCGGGGACCCCCCGCCATTCATGTGCATGTCGTGCATTTCGTGCCTTTGGC
>DATINU010000204.1:0-3537 GCA_035473955.1 Allosphingosinicella sp. | reverse complement strand
GTCGCGGCTGTTTAGTCGCGGCTGCCCATGAAGCGGAGCAAATAGAGGAACATATTGATGAAATCGAGGTAGAGCGTCAGCGCTCCCATGATCGCCGCCTTGCCGACGAATTCGGTCCCGGCGATCTGGAAATAGAGGCTCTTGATCCGCTGCGTATCGTAGACGGTGAGGCCGGCGAAGATCAGCACCCCGATCGCCGCGATCGCCAGGCTGAACGTGTTGTTCATCCAGAACAGATTGACGATCGAGGCGACGATCAGCCCGACCAAGCCCATGAGCAGGAAGGTACCCATGCCGGAGAGGTCGCGCTTCGTCGTATAGCCGTAGAGGCTGAGGCTCGCGAACGAGGCGGCCGTGGCGAAGAAGGTGAGCGCGATCGAGCTCCCCGTGTAGACGAAGAAGATCGCCGAAAGCGAAACCCCCATTACCGTCGCGAACGCCCAATACAGGATCTGCGCGGTGCCCTGCGAGAGCCGGTTGATGCCGAAGCTCAGCACCAGGACGAAGCCCAGCGGCGCGAACATGATCAGATATTTGAGGATGCCGGGACCGAACAGGATGGCCGGCGCGCCTTCCCACTGGGAGAACAGCAACGCGACGACGCCGGTGAGCAAAATGCCCGAGGTCATGTAATTATAGACCGACAGCATGTGCGAGCGCAGGCCGGCGTCATAAGCGACGCCTTGCCCAACGGTGGTCGTCGCCGCTTGCGCGGCCATGCCGGGCTGCGGATCAGGCCAATTAGCCATGGTGAAAAATCTCCTCTCGCGGCCGAATGGGCCGCACGAGCGGAATATCGGGGGAATCCGGGTCCATTTCAAGCGAAACCGGATTAAGGGTTAACGCATGCATCGGCTGTTCGTCGCCATTAGGCCGCCCGCGGCGATCCGTTCGATCCTGTTAGGCGCGATGGGGGGGATCAGCGGCGCCCGTTGGCAAAGCGACGACCAGCTGCATTTGACGCTGCGCTTCGTCGGCGAGGTCGATCGCCATCGGGCCGGCGACGTCCACGCCGCGCTTGGCGCCGTCCACCAGGCGCCGTTCGAAATCGCGATGAAGGGCATCGGCCATTTCGATCGGCGCGGCTGGCCGGACGCGGTCTGGGCCGGTGTCACCCCTCACGCGCCGCTTCAGTCCCTCCACAACAAGGTCGATGCCGCCCTGTCCCGCGTCGGCGTGGAGCCGGACCAGCGCGCCTTTCTCCCGCACATCACTCTCGCCCGTCTGAAACGCAGCTCGGGGCCGGTCGGCAACTTCATGGAAGAAGCGGGCGGCCTTGCCAGCCCGCCCTTCACGGTCGATCAGTTCGCCTTGTTCGAAAGCGACCTCACGCCGGACGGCGCGGTCTATTCGATCGTCGAGCGCTATCCTTTGACCTAGCAGCCGACCGCTTCGAGCAGCCGCTCCACCATCGGATGATAGCCGGCGCCCCAGAGCCGAACGTGGGCAAGCGCTGGAAAGAGTTGGTAAATCGGCCGCCTGACCTCCCAGCCGGGGGCCAGCGGCCCATAGGCCTCGAGAAAATCCTCCGGCGGCGTGGAGAAGAGATCGAGCATCGCGAGATCGACTTCGGCATCGCCATGATAGCAGGCCGGATCGATCAGCCCGGCGAGCGCGCCGTCCCTCACGAGGATGTTGCCGACCCAGAGATCCCCGTGCAGCAGGGCCGCCGGCGGCGCGGCCGGCAGCAGCTCGTCCAGCCGCGCCGCCAGCCGCTCGATCCGCGTGCGCCACGGCCGGTCCAGCATCGTCGCGGTCGCCATGAGCCGTTGCTCGCCCCAGAAGGCCGGCCAATCCCGGCTCTCGCGATTGTCGAGATTCACCGTGCCGATCGCATAGTCGACCGGCCAGCCATAAGCCTCGCTCGTCCTGGCATGCAGCCTGCGGACCTGGCTCCCGATATCGGCCCAGGCCCGGGCGCTGAACAGGCCGTCATTCTCGACATGTTCGAGCAGCAGAACGCCTTCATGCTCGCCTTCCACCGCGGGCGCCGGCACACCCGCCGCCGCGACCTCCCGCAGCATTGCCGCCTCGCTGGCCGAAGCGTATCCGCTTTTCGCAACCACCGGCACGCCGCCCGGTCGCGGCACCAGCAGTACTTCGGACAAACTTTCCCCGGCCAGTCGCTCGAGCGCGTCTTCAGCGACGCCCGTCACCTCGGCGACCCGGCGGGAAAAGGCGCTCATCCACCGGCAGCCCGACCGAGCGCTCCCGCCAGCCCCCGCGCGCCTTCGCTGACGTCGCGCCAGGTGACGTCGAACCCGGCGTCACCGCCATAATAAGGATCGGCGACTGCCTCCCCTTCCCGCCCGGGAACATGGTCGAACAGCAAGGAGAGCCGCGCCCTTGCGTTCGCCGGCCGCATGCGCTGCAGATGCGCCAGATTGTCATGGTCAAGCGCGACGATCTCGTCGAACCGGTCGAAATCCTCGCGTTTCACCTGCCGGGCGCGGAGGCCCGAAATGTCCACGCCGTTGCGCGCCGCCGCCGCGATCGCCCGCCGGTCCGGCGGTTCTCCCGCATGCCAGCCGCCCGTTCCGGCGCTGTCGGCCTCCGCATCCAGCTCGATCCGCGACGCCTCGGCGCGGAACGCCGCCTCCGCCAGCGGCGAGCGGCAGATATTGCCCATGCAGACGAAGAGCAGGCGGACGGTCATCGAGCGAAGCCTTGTTGCCAAAGCGCCCTGCTCTGCTAGCCAAGGGGAAACAGAAGCACAATCGAGGGGGAATGCATGGCGGCGAGCGATCCGGGCGAAACGCCGAGCGCACCGCCGAGCCGCGTCAGCACCTATGGCTGGTACGCCCTCTTCGTCCTCGTCCTGGTCTACATCATCAATTTCGTCGACCGGCAGATCATCTCGATCCTCGCCCAGGACATCAAGCACGACCTCCATCTCGAAGACGCCCAGATCGGCTTCCTTTACGGGACCGCCTTCGCGGTCTTCTACGCCTTGTTCGGCATCCCTTTGGGCCGCCTTGCCGACAGCTGGTATCGCGGCCGCCTGATCGCGATCGGCCTCACCTTATGGTCGTCGATGACCGTGCTCTCCGGCTTCGCCAGCAATTTCGCCATGCTCGCCACCGCGCGCATCGGCGTCGGCATTGGCGAGGCGAGCGCCTCGCCCGCCGCCTATTCGATGATCTCGGATTATTTTCCCAAGGAGAAGCGCGCGACCGCGCTCTCCATCTATTCGGCCGGCCTCTATATCGGCGGCGGCCTCAGCCTGCCGATCGGCGGCCTCGTCTCCAGTCGGTGGAACGCGGCTTTCCCCTCGCCTACCGAGGCCCCGCTCGGACTGGTCGGCTGGCAGGCCGCCTTCCTCGCCGTCGGGGTGCCGGGGCTGCTGCTCGCTTTGTGGGTGCTATCGCTTCGGGAACCCCGGCGCGGGGCGTCGGATGGGCTCCCCCAGCCGGTGGTCCGGCCCAACGCCTGGCGCGGCTTCGGCGCGGAATTGGTCGCGATCCTGCCGCCGCTCACCTTTTTTAGCGTCTCCCGCTTCCCGGGAGCGCTGCTCACCAATCTGGTCGCCCTCGCCGG
>DATINU010000203.1:0-1989 GCA_035473955.1 Allosphingosinicella sp. | reverse complement strand
ATCGCGGCTTCATCATCCGCGAGGCCGACGGACGCGCGATCCGCGCGGTTGGGGCAATGACCGATCTCACCGAACAGCACCGGGCCGAAGCTGAGATAAGACGCGTGCAGGCCGAACTCGTCCATGTCTCGCGGCTGAGCGCGATGGGCGCGATGGCCTCGACGCTGGCGCACGAACTGAACCAGCCGCTGACCGCGCTGGCCAATTATATCAGCGGCGCCAAACGGATCGTCGAGCGGGAGGAAATCGGCAACGCGCACCTCGCGGACGCGCTCGTCTCGGCGGAAGTCGGCGCGCTTCGCGCCGGCGAGATCGTGCGGCGGCTGCGGGAGCTGGTCGCGCGCGGCGCCGTTTCGGTGAAGATCGAGCATCTTCCGCAGCTGATCGAGGATGCCGGGGTACTCGCCTTCGTCGACGAGCAGGTGCGCGGCGTCCATCACCGGATCGCGCTCGATCCCGCCGCCCAATATGTCCAGGCCGACCGCGTCCAGATCCAGCAGGTGCTGATCAACCTGATCCGCAATGCGATCGACGCGCTGGAGGGGCGGGAAGTGCGCGAAGTGATCATCTCCACCTACGCGGTGGCCGGCGACATGATCGAGATCTGCATCGAGGATACCGGGCCGGGGATCGATCCCGCCGATCTCGACAATCTCTTCTCCGAGTTCATGACCACCAAAAGCGGCGGCATGGGCATCGGCCTCCCCATCAGCCGGACGATCGTCGAGGCGCATGGCGGCAAGATCTGGGTCGGCAACCGGCCCGAGGGCGGCGCGATGTTCCGCTTCACCCTGCCGCGCGCCAAAGACGAATGGGAAAAGCCCAAGCCATTCTAATGGGCGGGCCGGGCTCCTATCTTGGGCCTGAAGGAGATGTTCAGATGGCGGAAGAGCAGGCGATCATCGCGGGCGGGTGCTTCTGGTGCACCGAGGCGATGTTCAAGGACGTGATCGGGGTGAGCGCGGTCGAGAGCGGCTATATCGGCGGCCATGTCGACAATCCGACCTACCGGCAGGTCTGCGGCGGCGACACCGGCCATGCCGAGGCGATCAGGGTGACCTTCGATTCCGCCCAGGTCTCCTATGACGACATCCTCGCCATGTTCTTCGCCACGCACGATCCCACCCAATTGAACCGCCAGGGCAACGATGTCGGCACCCAATATCGCTCGGCGATCTTCCCGGCCTCGCCGGAGCAGGAGGAGGCGGCCCGCCGGGCGATCGTACGCGCGGCGGCGGACTGGCCGGCGCCGATCGTCACCACCATCGAGCCGCTGGGCAATTGGTGGCCGGCCGAGGATTATCATCAGGCTTATTGGGAGGGCGAAGGCCAGCGCAATCCCTATTGCCTCGCCATCATTCCGCCCAAGCTCCAGAAATTGAGGAAGAGCTTCGCGGCGCGGCTCAAAAGCGAGGCCGTCTAGCCCGCGAGCTTGGAGAGCGCGAAGGCGGTAAGGAAGCCGGCGACAGCGACGATGCCGGCGAAATCCTGGGTGCCTTCGAACGCCTCCGGCACCATCGTATCGACGATCATCGCCAGGATCGCGCCAGCGGCGACCGCCTGCACTGCCGCGACCAACCCCGGCGGGGCGCCATCGAAGGCGAGATAGCCGAGCAGGGCAGCGAGACCCGCGATCAGCGCGACGGCTGTCCAGAGCAGGAAGACGAAGCCGGCTCTGCGCCCCTCGGCCTTCATCCCGGCGGCGCTCGACAGGCCTTCGGGGAGATTGGAGAGGAAGACCGCGATCACCGCGACCAGGCCGACGCCATGGCCTTCGAGCAGGCTGACGCCGATCACGATCGATTCGGGAATGCCGTCGAGCAAGGCGCCGAGCGCCAGCGCGCTGCCGTTTTCAGGGCAGGAAGCGGCGTCCTGCTTCCTGTGCTCGGCCGTCGAGCGCTTGCGGTGGCGGGCGCCCCAGAAACCGAGCGCGAAATTGCAGGCGGTGAACAGGGCAGCGCCGCCGAGGAAGCCGGCGGCCACGGGAAG
>DATINU010000202.1:0-5673 GCA_035473955.1 Allosphingosinicella sp. | reverse complement strand
GGTTTCAGGATCCAGTGATTCTCGTCCGGGAAAACGACGAGGCGAGACGGGATGTTCCGCCGCTGCAGCGCGTTGAAGACGCCGAGCGACTGGCTGTAGGGAATTCGGAAATCGCGCTCGCCGTGGATCACCAGCATCGGCGTCCGCCAATTCTGCACGAAATTGACCGGATTGTTACGCTCGTAATTCTCGGCCGCGCGCGGATCGAAATAGGGGCCGCCAAACTCCCATTCGCTGAACCAGAGCTCCTCGGTCTCATAGGCCATGGCGCGCTGATCGAAGACGCCGGAATGGCTGACCAGGCATTTGAAGCCGTCCGGCCAATTGCCGGCGATCCAGTTCGCCATGAAGCCGCCGTAGGAGCCGCCGAGCGCGCAGCTGTTCGCGAGGTCGAGCCGCGTGTCGGTCCGCCCCGCCGCGGCGAGCCCGAGCCTGAGATCCTCGAGCGGCGCCCCGCCCCAATCGCGATTGATCGCGTCGGTGAAGGCCTGGCCGTATCCCGTGCTCCCGTGGAAATCGACGGTCACCGCGGCATAGCCGGGCGCGGCGAACACCCACGGGTTCCAGCGATAGGACCAGCCATTGCCGAACGAGCTTTGCGGGCCGCCGTGGATGAGCAGCAGCGTCGGCAGCCGTCCCTCGGCATGCTCCGGCCGCACGATCTGGCCCCAGACGGTGTCGCCATGGGCGCCCGGGAAGCTGAACCGCTCGACATGGACGGGGTCGAGCCCGGCCAGCTTGTCGGCATTGACCGCGGTCAGCGCCGCCGCCTCGCCGGCGCGGTTGAGCCGCCACAGGTCGTCGGGCGCCTCCAGCCGGTTGAGCGTGAAGAGGATGCTACCGTCGCGGACCGGGACGACGTTGCCGGTCGTGCCCGCCTGGGTGAGCCGGGTCGCCCGGCCGCTGCGCACATCGACGCGAAAGACCGGCGTATCGAGCGTATCTCCGGCGGTGACCAGCAGGCTCCGTCCGTCCGGCGCCCAGGCGATCGAATTGACCGAGCGGTCCCAGGCCTGGGTCAGCGCCCGGGTCTCGCCGGTCTGCAGGTTGCGGAGCTGCACGACCTGGCGGTCCGCCTCGTAAGTCGGGCGGGCCATCGCCGTATAGGCGAGCCAGCGGTCGTCCGGCGAGACGGCCGGGCCGGTGTCCATGCCCCGGTTGGCGGCGGTGAGATTGACCGGCGCCTCGCCCTCGCGCGCGGCGTAGATGTCCATATTGGTCGAATTGGGCTCGGTGCGCCCGCCCTCGCGCAGCGTGAAATAAAGCGTGCGTCCGTCCGCGCTCCAGGCCAGCTCCTCGGCGCCGCCGAACGGCTTGGACGGCGAATCGCCGGCAAGGTTCGGGGAAACGGGCGTGCCCGCGCCTTGCGGACGGCCATCCAGCATCGGGAAGGTGAAGATGCGCGAGCGCGTGCCCTGCGTCGCCCAGCTGTCCCAGTGGCGCACGAAGGTCTCGTCATAGACCCTGGCGCTGCCGCCCGCCGGCGCCGCGGCCGCCGCATTGTTGGTGCAGTTGAAATCCGCGCAGGCCATGTCCCGGTCGGTCCAGAGCGCGATCCGGTCTCCGGTCGGCGCGATCAGGAAGCCACCGATGTCGGTGCCGAGATCGGTGACCTTTTCGGGCGCCCCGCCCGCCGGGGCGACCCGCCAGAGCTGATCGCTGCCCGAAGCGTTGGAGAGATAGTAGATCCAGCGCCCATCCGCCGAGAAGCGCGGGTCGTGTTCATTATATTGCGGCGAGGAAGCGATGCGGACCGGTTCTGCATCCGCCCGCCGCAAATCCAGCAGCCACAAATCCGTGCGCCCGCGATTGCCCTCCAAATCGGTCTCGCGCAGCTGATAGACCACCCAATTGCCGTCCGGGGAGACGGCCGGCGCAGCGATCCGCCGCATCGTGGCAACATCGGTCGCGGTGATCGGGCGAGCGAAGACGGCCGAGGCCGGGGCGAAAGCGAGCAACGCAAGGCTCGCGGCGAGGAGCTTTCTCATGGGAGCGCGGCCTAGCATTGCCGCGCGGACTGCAAAAGGGCCTAGAGGTCGCGGCCGGTGATGCGGGCGACCTCGCGGGAGACCAGCTCCTCGACGATTTCGGGCAGATGCTGGTCGAGCCATTCCTTCAGTATCGGCCGCAGCATGTCGCGGACCACCGCTTCGAGCGCGGTGGCTTCGGGCGGCAGATCGTTGCGCTGGCGCAGCGCCGAGAGCGTGGCGAGCCGCTCGCGGCTGGCGGAGGCGGCATCGTCGGAAATGAGGCCGCTCGTCTCGCTGACCGGATCGTCCAGCTCCAGCACGTCCTCGTCCTGGCCATCGGGCTCGGGCGCCAGGCGCGCGATCCGCTTCGGCCGTGCGGGCGCGCCGACGGTCGCCGCGGCGCGATTGTCCTCGGCGATCACGCGTTTGATGGAGGCGAGAATCTCCTCCATCGACGGGTCCTGCTGAATATCCCCCATAACGAGGGCCTTATCGCCTATTGATGCCGTTCTGTCACGGGATTGTTGACGATCGGCGTGATCGGGCTGTTGGCGTCCGCCGGCACGGTGCGCGTGGCAATGGGGCGCGGGCGAGGCCCGTCGTTCCAGTCCCACCAATCGTGGACGTAGCGGTCGTAATTGATCGTCGGATCGTAGAGAGCGCCGCCGTCGAGGTTCAGATCCTCCGCTTCGGCCATCCCCATCGCGTTCAGGAGCTGGAAGCCGGCGACATAGGCGTCGCGCCGCGCGGTGACGAGCAGGACCTGGCTGTTCAGCAATTCCTGCTCGGCATTGAGCACGTCGAGGATGTTGCGCGTGCCGACCGTCTGCTCCGCGCGCGTACCTTCGAGCGCCAGTTCGTTGGCGGCCACCGCGATCGTATTCGATTCGATCGCCTCGTTCGCCGCGACATAGGAAGCATAGGAGGCGCGGACGTTGGAGACGACGAGCCGCTCGACTCCGATCGCCTGCTCCTGCAGCTGGCTGCGCAGCGCCTGCGCCTGCCGCACGCGGGCCGCGCCGGCGCCGCCCTGATAGAGCGGGACCGAGAGCGACAGGCCGACGCTGGTCGCGGTCGTGCTGTTCGCCAGGGTGCCATTGGGCTGGCCCGCAACCTCGTCGGCGGTGCCGAGCGCATTCAAGTAGCGCGTGCCGCTGCCGATCGAGATGGTGGGCAGCCTTCCGCCCCGCGCGACCGAGACATCGTAGCCCGCCGCCCGCGCCCGCGCCGCGATCGAAGCGAGATCAGCATTGTTTACGAGGCCCACCTCCATGGCGAGATCCGGACTGGCCGGCAACGTCGGCAAGGGCGGCGGCGGTTGCAGATCGGGCGGCAGTTGCCCGATGACGCGGCGATAATTCTCTTCGGACCCTTCGAGCCGCCCTTCCGCGAACGACAGGCTCGAGCGGGCGAGCGCCAGCCGGGCGTCGGACTGGGCGACGTCGGTGCGGGTGAGGTCGCCTACCTCGAACCGGTCGCGGGTCGCCTGCAAATTGGTATCGAGCACGCGCACCTGGTTGCGGTTCAGCTCGACGATGGCACGATCGCGAATCACGTCCATGTAGGCGGCGACCGCTTCGGTGAAGATGTCGCCCTCGGTCGCGCGCAGATCGGCGCGGCCGGCCTCGACCCGCGTATCGGCGGCGCGGATGCCGTTGCGGACCCGGCCGCCCGAATAGATGGGCTGGTTGATCGTCGCGCCGATCGCGAGCTGGCGGCCGTTGCCGGCCTGGAAATTGTGGGTGACCACATCCTGATCGAAATCGGCGGTCGCCGAGATCGAGGGCCGCCCCGCCGCGCGGGCGAGCGAGGAGCCTTCGTCGGTCGCGCGCAGCGACTGGCGCTGGGCCATGATCGTCGGATTGCTCTCGTAAGTTTCGACCAGAGCCTCGCGCAGCGACTGGCTCGGGCCCGCCGGCGCGACCGTGGTCGGCGGCGGCACGGCTGTGCTCTGGGCGTGGGCGACGCCCCCATAGGCGATGGCCGCCAATCCGACCGCTGCCAGCAAGCGTCCCCGCATCAAAATACTCCGTCCGTCAAAAGCTGAAACCGCGGGGCTCGGCAAACCCCGGCAGGACCGCCGTCGCCGCATCGGCGAAGGCGGTGGCGCCGAACGCGCCGGAAACGACCCGCCCCAGGCAAAGCCGGGTCACGCCGTCCTCGATTCGGGCCAGCGCGATCGCGGCGCCGTCGGCGGCCTGGGCGACGATCGCCGCCGGCACCTGCTCGACCGCGCCGTCGATCAGGATGAAATCATAGGGCGCACCCTTCGGCCAGCCCTTGGCGAGCGGTCCCTGCACCAGCTTCACGCCGGTGCCGTTGAGCGCAGCTTTGGCATCGGCGGCGAGCGTCTCATCCTCCTCGAGCGCGGTCACCGAAGCGACCAGCCGGTCGAGCACCGCCGCCGAATAACCGGTCGCCGCGCCGATCACGAGCGAGCGATCCTTGCCGGTCAGCCGCGCCTCGGTGAGCAGCAGCCCGACCGCCATGGGCGGGTTGAGCGCACGCCCGGCGCCGAGCGGGACCAGGGCGTCGGCATAAGCCAGTGCCCGCCGCGCCTCGGGCACGAACCGCTCCCGCTCGACCGCGCCCATCGCCGCGACGACGCGCGGGTCGTTGACCCCCGTCGTGCGGAGCTGGCTCGCGACCATCGCGCGGCGCATCGGTTCGAAAGCATGCTCGGTCATGGTCGCGTTTCTACTCGCACAACTGTTTTAGTGATGCAATACACTTGTTGCCTTAGCGGCTTTTATCGGCTGGGCCGGGCAAGTCAAAGCACAGAGTGGTCGCAGCATGTCGCAGTCAAACGAGCAAGAGACGTGCCACCTTCCGTGCCGAGAGATGGGGACGCGGCGGCGGCAATTCCACTGTCCGATAGCGGACAAAATGTCCGGAGACGGACAACGGCCCGCCTCTGTCGCCCTCGCGCGCGCGCCTCTATAGCGCCGTGATGGACCCCGATCGTCAGCTTGGCCCTTTCGATCCGCGCCTGCGCGCCCTCCGTGCGGGCCGGCGGCGGCTCGAGGCGCGCTACCTGCACCGCCGCGCGATCGACGATTTGATCGAGCGGCTCGCACTGGTGGCGCGGGCGTTCCGCACCGCCTTCCTCATCGGCCCCGACGCCGAGCTGGCCGCGCGCCTCAGCGAGGCCGGCCTGACGGTCGCGCAAGGCGAGGCGGAAGATCTGATCGAGCGCCCGGGAGCCTATGATCTGATTGCCTCGGTCGGCCTGCTCGACACGATCAACGACCTTCCCGGCGCCCTCGTCCTCGCCCGGCGCGCGCTGACGGCCGAGGGCCTGTTCCTCGCCGCCTTCGCCGGGGCAGGCAGCCTGCCGGCGCTCCGCGGGGCCATGCGCGCGGGCGAAGAGGCTGAAGGCAAAGGCGCCAGCCCACGCATCCATCCGCAGATCGACGTGCGCGCCGCGGGCGATCTGATGCTCCGTGCCGGCTTCGCCTTGCCGGTCGTCGATCGCGACGTCGTCGAGGTCCGCTACGAATCACTGCCGCAGCTGGTCGCTGATCTGCGCGCGATGGGTGCGACGAACCAACTCGCCGGCCGGGGCGCGCCGCCCTTCGGGCGCATCGGCCTCACCGCCGCGATCGTCGATTTCGCGGCGCAGGCGGGCCCGGACGGCAAGATTGCGGAGCGATTCGAGCTGATCCACGTCTCGGGCTGGGCGAAAGCCACGGTCTAGAGCAGG
>DATINU010000201.1:0-5045 GCA_035473955.1 Allosphingosinicella sp. | reverse complement strand
CGTCCACCGTTCGAGCGTGAAGGCGCCGCCGCGCGCCAGGCTTTCGCGGCCCGGCGCAATTTGCTCGCGCCGGCTCGGCGGGAACCAGGGCTCCGGCCTGGCGACTGCCGCGGCCTCATCGAGGTGGAGTTCGCGCGGACGGCCATAATCGTAGAGTCGGTAGGTGAGATCCAAATTCTGCTGAATCTCGATCAGCGCGATCCCGCCGCCGATCGCGTGGATCGTGCCGGCCGGCGAATAGAAGACGTCGCCTTTTTTGGCCGGCTTCCAGTCGAGTAGCGCTTCGATGCTGCCGTCGGCGGCGGCGGCGCGCAATTCGTCGCGCGAGATTTCGCGGGTCAGGCCGAGGCCGATCACCGCGTCCGGCGCGGCGTCGATGACATACCAGGCCTCGTCCTTGCCGCGCTTGTAGCCCTTGGCCTGCGCCGCAGCATCGTCCGGATGGACCTGGATCGACAGCCGTTCCGAAGTGAACAGATATTTGACCAGGAGCGGCGCCTCGGCCGGCGTCTCGAACCAGATCTCGCCGATCGGTTCGTCGCCGGGGGGGCGGGGAAAGCCGGGCGGCAATTCCCGCCGGCCCCAGACCCGCTCGACCGGTACAGCACGAAGGGGTTGAGCGGTCATGGCGGCGCTCTAGGCTTTGCCGTCCGCGGCGACAAGGTTGACCCGGGGCCAATTCTTGACGAAGCCGTCAGCGAGGGAGGGCAGCCTTGCCGGTACGGACCGTTCACCTGATCGCCGCGGCGCGGCCCAATTTCATGAAGGTGGCGCCGCTTTGGCACGCGCTCCGGGCGAGCGGCGATTATGCGCCTTTGCTCGTCCATACCGGCCAGCATTACGACGCCAACATGTCTGCCGATTTACTCCGCGACCTCGGCCTGCCCGAGCCGGACCATCATCTGGGCGTCGGCTCGGGGGGGCATGCCGAACAGACCGGGCGGGTGATGATCGCCTATGGCGCGGTCGCGGAGGCGCAGCCGCCGGACTGGCTGGTCGTGGTCGGCGACGTCAATTCGACCGTCGCCTGCGCCCTCGTCGGGACCAAGCTGGGTATCCCCACCGTCCATCTCGAGGCGGGTCTGCGCTCGCGCGACCGGGCCATGCCCGAGGAGCTGAACCGGCTCGCGACCGACGTGCTCTGCGACGTGCTGTGGACGCCCTCGCCCGACGCCGACCGCAATTTGCTGGCCGAGGGCATTCCGGAAACGAGGATCACGCGCGTCGGCAACATCATGCTCGACAGCTTCGAAATGAGCCGCCCGGCGATCGAAGCGGCCGATGCGCCCGGCGAGATGGGCCTGACGCACGGCGGCTATGCCGTCGTCACCCTGCACCGCCCCTCCAATGTCGATGATCCGGCGCAGCTCGGCCGCCTCGCGGAAGCGCTCGCCGCCGTGCAGGCGCGGCTGCCGATCGTCTTTCCCGTCCATCCCCGCACCGCGGCGCGGCTCGCCGATGCCGGGCTCGACGGGACATTGGCGCGGGCGGGCGTCCGGCTGATCGAGGCGCTGCCCTATATCCGCTTCATGAGCCTGATGATGGGCGCGGGCGCGGTGATCACCGACAGCGGCGGCCTGCAGGAGGAGACCACCTATCTCGGCATCCCCTGTTTCACCCTGCGCGAAAATACCGAGCGGCCGATCACGGTGGAGGAAGGCACCAACCTCCTCGTCACTCGCGAGACCTTGCCGGGCCTGGTCAAGGCGGCGCTGGCGCGGGGCGATGCGGCGCCGCGGCGGCCGGAATATTGGGACGGCCGCACCGCCGGGCGCTGCGTCGCGGACCTCAGGGCGCGCGATGGCGGCTGAACGGGTCCGCGTCCTTTATGACGGTTCGCCGGATATCAGGGCGCTCATCGGCCGACTGCAGGGCGGCGAATGTCCGCTGATCGAGATCGAGGAAGACGGCGCGGTCGTCGCCGCCTCCTATGCGGCGATCGGCGACAGCGGGCGATTGGAGGCTCAGCTGGCCATGATCGCCGTGCGGGTCGAGGCGCTGCTCGCCCGGGCCGCCGCAGGCGTTGCCGCCCCCTTTCCGGACAAGCCGGAGCGTGCCCCGGTCAGGTTCAGCCGGCTTCTCCAATGGAAGCGCGCGGCGCGCCGTCTCGCCGGAAGGGTGTTGGCGCCGCTGCGGCGCGGCGCGCTCCGCCGCCACTGGAATATCGCGCTGCGGCACGGACCGGGGCCGGCCGGCTTCGACGGCTTCGATCTCGACGCGTTCACCCCGCTGCCGGTGGACCCGGACATTTTCTACGCGGACCCGTTCGTGATCGCCCGGGACGGGCGCCACTATCTGTTCGCCGAGGCCTGTCCTTATGCCACCGGCAAGGGCGTAATCGTCTGCGCGGAGGTCGGCGCGGATGGCGCGCCCGGCACGTGGCGGGCCGTGCTCGAACGGCCCTGGCATCTCTCCTACCCCTTCGTGTTCGAGCATGGCGGCGAAATCTGGCTGGCGCCCGAGAGCAGCAGCCATGGCGGCATCGAACTCTATCGAGCCACCGATTTTCCCTATGGCTGGACGTTCGCCGAGCGGCTGTTGCCGGAGCTGCCGCTGGTCGATCCGACCTTCTTCGAACATGAAGGCCGGCTCTGGCTGTTCGCCGGCATGGGGATTCCGGGCGGCTCCGACTGGGATGAGCTTTACGCCTGGCATGCGCCGGACCTGCACGGCCCCTGGCAAGCACACGCGCTCAATCCGATCAAGTCCGATTGCCGCAGCGCCCGGCCCGGCGGCCGCGTGATCCAGCTGGACGGCCGCCTCTACCGCCCCGCCCAGCGCTGCGAGCGCTTTTATGGCGAGGCGCTGGTCTGGCTGCAGATCGGGACGCTCACTCCGGGCGCGTTCGAGGAGGCAGAGGTTGCCCTATGGCGCGCTGAGGGCCCCGGCCTTTCAGGCCCGCACCATGCCGATCTTTCCACTTCTTTGAGTGCGGTCGATTTCCGGAGCCTGCTCGCAGGCCCGGCCTAGGGGTCACATCTCGATCGAGACCGCTTGCTTGATCTCGTCGGTCTTGAAGCCGATCGCCGAGGGTTGGCGGATGCCGGGCAGCACCCCGACTTCGAACAGCTCCTTCACCTGCCCCTCGATCCGGGCCCAAACATCGATCTCGCCGCTTTCGAGATCGATCATCAAGAGGCCGCACATGGGCTCCGCCTTGCGCGAGGCCAGTGCCTCGTCGAGCGGCAGGCCGGAAAAAGCGCCGTCGCGGGGCCGCGACAGGCCGACGATAGCGTGGTTGCCCGCGAAGGCGAGGCCGCGCGCATAGCCGGGGCAGAAGGCCACGGCCTCGAAGCGGCCGCTGTCCGGATCGACGAAGCCGAATTCTCCGGCGCCCGAATTGAGCAGCCAGAGCCGGCCGCCGTGCAGACGCGGCGAATGCGGCATGGCCAGGCCCCTGGCAACGATCGCGTCGGTCTCGACGTCGATCACCACGCCGCCGTCGGCCCGGTGCGCGCGCCAGCCATCCTCGCTGTCGGTCCGCGCCACGGCGGTCGCATAGCGAGGGCGGCCGTCCGCCATCGCCATTCCGTTCAAATGGCAGCGGTCGCCGCGGGCGATGTCGGCGATGAAGGGCGGCTTCCAGAGCGGCCGGAAGCTGCGCGTGTCGCTGACCGCGGCGATACAGGAATAGAGCGTGTTGACGAAGATCGGGCGCCCGTCGGCGCCGATCCCGACGTCGTGCGCGTCGACGCTGGCGGTCAGCCAGGCGACCTGCGGGACATAGACCGCGTCGAAGCCGCGGGAATCCCGTCCGCCCGGCGGCAGCATATTTTCGAACCGGTAGAGCTGATGCTGCGTCGCCAAAGCGAAGCCGCGCCCTTCGCCGAACACGGCGAGCCCCATCGGCCGCGACAGCTCGCGCTCGAACAAGGTCACCTTGCCGTCCGGGGCGCTGCCGAGGAAGAGCAATTTGCCGGCCTGGTAGGTGGTAAGGACGAGGCTGCCGCCCATCGCCGCCAGCCATTCCGCGAAGTCCGCGGAGGCCGACAGCGCGAACCGTTCCTCAGTCTCTTCCGTATCGGCCATCCCGCTCCACTCTTTTCAGCTCGCGTGCCCGCCTAGCAGAGACGGCGGAGCCGTTGAAGGCATGGGTCAGCACACGAATCCGAAGCGGCGCAACAGCACGTCGCGGCCGACGCGCTCCGGCGCGCCGGCGGGCCTCAGGGTGGTGACGTGCTGGTAGAGGCCGGGGCGAATCTCGCGATACCAGGCTGGCCGACCGGTCCCGCATAGTCGCGCAGATGCGCCAGATAGGCGTCGAGCGTGGCGAAGCTGTGGCCGTGCGCGAAGGGCAAAGGCAGGCCCTCCGCGTCGGTGGTCCTGTCGCCGCTCATGCGCTGCTCCTTCGATTTCGCAAGGATAACAATGGGTCTTACCCGGCTCCCGGCGACTGTCCCGGTCCGCTACGCGCGTCCCGCCAAAGCCCGTCAAGCCCATTTTTTCCGAAATTATCCTCTTGGCAGCAATGGTTAAGCGTGTTCTAACGCACCTTTCGGGCAATACGAATCATACATCGGGGAGATCAAACCGTGACGAAGTCGCTCAAGGGCCTGTCGGGCCGCGTCAATTCCATCCAGACTACCGAGGAGTTTATCAGCGCCCGCCAGGCGGCGGTGCTCGTTCAGCCGATCGCGACCTTCTCGGATGCACTGGGCGGCGCGATCGCGTTCGGCCAGATCACTCCGGTGGCCGGCCGCGTCCCCACCTGGACCCTCAGGGAGCAGCCGGTCCATTCCGATTTCGCGCTGCCCTGCCCGGCCGGCAAGGAGCTGTATCTCAATTATATCAGCAATCACGGCCCGCTTTCGGTCGAGGATAGCGGTCTCCTGGCGGGCCGCGGCCTGAGCACGATCTTCGACGAAGGCGTGGTGAACATGACCGCGCCCGGCACGGTCACCGGCGTGATCGACTTCGCCGGCGACACCGACGACATCACCGTCACCTTCACCGCCGGCCAGACCTACCTGATCTCCCTGCGCGGCACCGGTGGCGCGCTGACCGACACCTTCCTCGAATTGCTAAACCCCAGCAACGCCGTCATC
>DATINU010000200.1:0-3914 GCA_035473955.1 Allosphingosinicella sp. | reverse complement strand
CCGCTTCTCGATCCGCGGCTCGGTCGCCTATCGCAGCGATTATCTCCAGCGGGTGCCGGCGCAGAACGTCGCCAACGATGTCGAGGGCAAGAATTCGACGCTGAACATCGACGCCTCCGCCTCGTTCGCGATCAACGACGCCATCACTTTGACCGCCGAGGCGATCAACCTGACCGACGAGTTCAACGACCAGTTCGTGGACCGCGACCGCAACAGCCCGTCGGTGGTTCACCATACGGGGCGCCAGTTCTACCTCGGTGCCCGGGTCCGCTTCTGACGGGAAGGGGCGCTTCCCCAAGGCGCCCCTTCCACCGATCCCGTTGCCTGCGGCGCCGCGATGAGGATCGACCGGCGTACCGCGCTGCTCGCGCCCTTCGCACTCGCGCTGGCGGCGCAGGCCCCGCCGCCGCCCCGTGCGGACGAGGAAATCCCGCTCTGGCCGGACGGCGCGCCGGGCATGCCCGCGGTGCCGCCCGCCGAGGCGATCCGCGAGCGCAGCATCGATCCCGCCTATAACGATCGGATCCTGCTCCACGTCCGCAATCCGCGCCTCGCGGTCTTCCGCCCGGCCCGGCCGAACGGGGCGGCGGTGCTGATCATGCCGGGCGGGGGCTATGGCTGGGTGGTGGTGGACAAGGAGGGATTCGAAATGGCGCGACTGCTGGCGGCGCGCGGGATCACTGCCTTCGTGCTCTTCTACCGGCTGCCGCAGGAAGGCTGGGCGGCGGGGCCGGACGTGCCGCTCGCCGACGCGCGGCGGGCGATGCAGCTGGCGCGGCGGCAACGCGGCGTCGATCCGCGCCGGGTCTGCGCGATGGGATTCTCGGCGGGCGGACACGTCTGCGCGAGCCTGCTGACCGGCTTCGGCCACGCCTCGGCGCGGCCCGATGCCGCGGCTTTGCTCTATCCGGTGATCTCGATGCGCGCGCCGGACGCGCATGCGGGGTCCCGGCGCAATCTGATCGGCGAAGCGGCGAGCATCGAGCGCGAGCGCGCTTATTCGCCGCATCTGCACGTCCCGGCCGACGCGCCGCCGACTTTCCTGCTCCATGCCGAGGACGACGCCTCGGTGCCGGTCGCGAACAGCCTGCTGATGCGCGATGCGTTGCGCGCGCGGGGCATCTCGACCGAAGCGCATTTCTTCCCCGACGGCGGCCACGGCTTCGGCTTGAGGCTTGCGCGCGGGAAATCCGTTGAACATTGGCCCGATCTCTTTTTCGCCTGGGGCCGCTACCGGGGATTATGGACATGATCGCACGCCTCATCGCCGCCATCGCGCTGCTTTTCGCCGCCACGGCGCCCGCCGCGCCCGCCGCCGCGCAGAGCCGCGCGGAGATCGAACGCACGATGCGCCGCGCGACCATTTATATGGTCGAGCATGTCGCCACCAACGGCGGCTACGTCTGGTCCTATCTGCCGGATCGCTCGCGGCGCTGGGGCGAGATCGAGGCGCGGCCCTCGATGATCTGGGTGCAACCGCCCGGCACCGCGACGATGGGGCACATCTTCCTCGACGCCTATCACGCGACCGGCGACGATTATTATTATCACGCCGCCGAGCAGGCCGCGGGCGCGCTGATCGCCGGCCAGCACCGGAGCGGCGGCTGGCATTATTTCATCGATTTCGCCGGGCCGGAATCGACGCTCGAATGGTATCGGACGATCGGCCGCAACGCCTGGCGGATGGAGGAATTCCAGCATTATGCCGACAATGCGACCTTCGACGATGCCGGCACGGCCGAGGCGATGCAGCTGCTGCTGCGCATGTATCTCGAGAAGCGCGACGAGAGGTACCGGGCACCGCTCGACCGGGCGATCGGCTTCGTGCTCAACAGCCAATATCCGAACGGGGGCTGGCCGCAGCGTTGGCCGCACGATCGCCGCTGGCCGGCCTATGCCGATGACATCACCTTCAACGACGATGTCGCGCAGGAGAATGTCCGCTTCCTCTTGATGGTCTACAATTCGCTGGGCGAGGAGCGGGTGCGCCCCGCCATCCTTCGCGCCGGCGAGGTCTTCATCGCCACCCAGCAGCCGATGCCGCAGCCGGGCTGGAGCCTGCAGCACGGTCTCGATCTCAAGCCCGCGGGCGCACGCAGTTACGAGCCGCTGTCGCTCGCCACCCACACCACCGCATCAAACCTGAAAATGATGATGCAATTCTACCGGCTCACCGGGGACGAGCGCTATCTCGCCCGCGTGCCGGAGGCGATCGACTGGCTTGAATCGCTCCGCCTCCCGCCCGACGCGTCGCGGCCGCGCGGGCGCGATTTCCCGACCTTCATCGAGATCGGCACCAATCGCGCGCGCTACGTCCACCGGCGTGGCTCGAACGTCGTCAACGGGCGCTATTACTGGGATTACAATCCGGCCGCTCCGCTCGGCCATTACGGCGCCTGGCGGGCGATCAACATCGATGCGCTCCGGCGCGAGTACCGGACACTGCGGGAAACGCCGCGCGAGGAGCTGCTTCGCAATTCGCCGTTGCGCGCGCCCGGCCACGCGCCGCTGCCGCGCTTCATGACCGGCACCGATGTCGGCTCGGACCTCAACGCCGCCGTCGCCGGCAATCCCGGCGAGGCGATAAGCGGCCTCAACGCGGAAGGCTGGTGGCCGACGCCGCTGCGCGCCACGAGCAATCCCTATATCGGCCCCGGCCCGCGCCGGCCGCCGCCGGGCGATTTCCGAACCACCCATGTCGGCGACGCCAGCGACACCTCGCCGCATCCCACCGACCATCCGGTGATCGGCATCTCCACCGCCACCTATATCGCCAACATGGCGCTGCTGATCCGCGCGCTTGAGGAACGGCGGCGCTAACCGGGAGGCGCGAGGTCGCCGAGCAGGGTCGGGATGAGCTCCGAGACGGTCGGGTGGATCGGCACGGCCTGCTGCAGCACCGGATAGGGCTGCCCGGCATGCATCATATCGATGATCCCGTGGATCGCCTCGTCGCCGCCCGTGCCGAGAATGGCGGCGCCGAGGATCTGCTTCGTTTCGGCGTCTGCAATCGCCTTCATCAGTCCCTGGGTCTCGCCCTTCTCGATGGCGCGTCCGACCCGTGTCATCGGCCGGTGCGAGATGAGCAGGGGCCGCCCGGTCGCCCGCGCCTCGGCCTCGCTCATCCCGACGCGGCCGAGCGGCGGATCGGTGTAGAGGGCGTAGGCACTGATCCGGTCGCTGACCTTGCGGTCCTCGCCGTCCAGCAGGTTCGCGGCGAGGATCTCGAAATCGTTATAGGCGGTGTGAGTGAAGGCGCCGCGCCCGTTGCATTCGCCCAGCGCCCAGATGCCCGGCACATTGGTGGCGAGCCGGTCGTCGACCTGGATATAACCGCGCTTGTCGATGGCGAGCCCCGCCGCCTCGACGCCGAGATCGCCGGTGTTCGGCTGCCGCCCGACCGCAAGCAGGATGTGCGAGCCTTCGACTTCCGGTGGGCCCTCCGCGCAATCGAGGCCGATGCCGGGGCCGGGCAGCAGGCGGATGCATTCGGCGCCGGTCCGCACCGCGATCCCTTCCGCCTCCAACACTTCCGTGATGGCATCGGAAATCTCCGCATCCTCGCGCGAAATCAGCCGCTCGTTCCGCTCGACGATGGTCACCTCCGAGCCCAGCCGCCGGAACACCTGCGCGAACTCGAGGCCCACATAGGAACCCCCAACCACCAGCAAATGCCGCGGCAATTCCTCCAGCGCGAGCAGCGACGAATTGTTGAGCCAAGGCACCTCGTCCACGCCGGGCAAGGGCGGCGCGAAGGCCCGCCCGCCGACGTTTAGAAAGATGCGCGGCGCGCTCAGCACCGCCTCGCCGACGCGAATCCGGTCCGGCGCTTCGAAGCGGGCGTGGCCGCGGATCAGGGTGAGGCCGTCCATCGCCTCGAGCCATTTGCCGATATTGCCCCGATTGCCGGCGGA
>DATINU010000199.1:0-6591 GCA_035473955.1 Allosphingosinicella sp. | reverse complement strand
CTTCGGGGATCGGGCCGCCGCGCAGCTCGACACTCGGATAGCCGAGCGCAACGGCCGCGTCGGCGAGCGCTTCGACGCCGTCCCCCAGGATGCCGCCGCCGGTCCCGAACCCCGCGGAGACCAGGGCATTGCCGAACAAGGGCGAGCGGATCTCGCTGAGCGGGAGGCACCCGATGAGCACGCCGCCCCGCTCGGCGACGAGGTAATGCGCGCGCTGGCCGCAGCCGCGTTCGGCGGCGAGGCTCCATTGCGGGCGGTGGAAGAGCGTGCCGTCCGGATGCTCGGCGACGAAGGCGTCGATCCGCGCCGCTTCGGCGCCGAGTTCGGCCCGGCGGACGCTCACCTTCAAGGCGGGTGCGGGTGCGTTCACTGGAGGCGCGCCTGCTCGGCGGCGGCGACCTCGTCGGTCCGGCCCCATTCATGTGCCCTAAGCAGTTTCAGCAGCTTAGGGCGCATGACTGAGAGATTGGTGAAATGCCGCAGCTTCGATTTCAGCGGCGCATCGGGCACGCGCGGATGCTCGGTATCCACTTCCCACGGATGGAAATAGAAAATCGCCGGGCGGCCCTCTGCATCATTCACCCGCCCGATCGCCCAGTTGGAGAGCGCGTAGGGGAGCAGGCGGAAGAAGCCCCCGCCGCCGGCGGCGAAGCGCCGTCCGGCCAGTTCGAACGTGGTGACCGGCAGCTCGATCAGGCTCGCCCCCTGCACTGGCCGCCAGGCGAAGCGCGGCGCCGCCCGCCAGCCATAATGATCGTGCGCGATCGGGGCGACGCTCGATGAATAATTGTAGCCCTGCTCGGCCAGCACCGGATGCGCCCAAGGCGTGCGCTGGTCGATCGAGAAGCTCGGCGCGCGATAGCCGGCGGGAGTCTGCCCGGCCGCATCCTCGATTGCCTTGCGTGCGCGGATCAAATCGTCGCGAAACTGCGCCTCGCTGAGCGTGAAGACCCGCTTGTGATCCCAGCCGTGGCTCGCGATCTCATGGCCGGCGGCGGCGATCCGGCGGATCAGCGCGGGGTGGCGCTGGGCGATCCAGCCCAGGGTGAAGAAGGTCGCCTTGACCCCGGCTTCGTCGAACAGGGCGAGCACATTATCGGTGTTGCGCTCGACGCGCGCGGGCAGCTTCTCCCACGTCGCGCGGGCGATCACGGTCTCGAAGGCGCCGACCTGAAACCAGTCCTCGACATCGACGGAAAGGGCGTTCTTCATCGGCCCTGCCGCTTACGCCGCATGGGTGCGGTATTTGTTGTCCTGGCTGGATTCGACCCAGTCGACGAGCAGCACCAGCACCCGGCGCAGCATCGCCTCATGCTCCTCGGCCCGCGCCTCGAGCGCGGCGATGCGGCGCTCCAGCTCGGGATCGGGAACAATGTGGACCGGCGCGGGCGCAGGCGCGGCCTGCGGGACGGCGGTGAGCCGCGCCGAACGCAGCGGCAGCACCTTCTCCTCGCGGGCAGGCGCGGGAGCGGCGGCATCGGCGCCCATTTCGGCGGCGACGGCCTCGACCGCCTCTGCGGTCAGCAGTTCGGCATTCTCGATCGCGGCGTGAAGCAGCAGCCGGTGGGCAAGCTGGTTGACCTTGCGGGGAATGCCGCCGCTGTGGCGGTGGATGGCGGCGATCGCCGCCATGTCGAAATCGGGATTGCCCTGCCAGTCCACGCGGGTGAGCCGGTGGCGGATGTAGGCCTCGACCTCGTCCTCGCCCATCGCTTCGAGATGGTGGGTGGCGATGACGCGCTGGCGCAGCTGCTCGAGGCCGGGGCCGGCGAGCTGGTCGCGGAATTCGGGCTGGCCGAGCAGCACGATCTGGAGCAGCGCCTTGCCCGCATGCTGGAAGTTGGAGAGCATTCTGAGCTCCTCCAGCGCGGAGACAGGCAGGTTCTGCGCCTCGTCGACGACCAGCAAGGTGCGCTTGCCGGCGCGCAGCTCCTCGCCGAGCCTTTGCTCGACCGCGTCGAGCAGTCGGGCCTTCTCGACCGCGCCCGTATTCAAGCCGAGGCCCTGGGCGACCAGCCGGAGCATGTCGTCGCCCTCGACCTGGGTCGAGACCAGGCTGATCGCATTGAGCCGCGACCGGTCGATATTCGCCATCAGGTGGGCGACCAGCGTGGATTTGCCCGCGCCGATCTCGCCGGTAACGGTAATGAAACCCTCGCCCTGGGCGAGGCCGTAGCCGAGATAGGCCATCGCCTTCCGGTGCGTGCGGCTGTCGAACCAGAAGCGCGCATCGGGGGTCAGCTGGAAAGGCTGTCCGCTAAGGCCGTAATGGTCGGTATACATAGGTTTCTCCCTTGCCCGGCTTCCGCTCACCAGAAGGTGTAGCGGAGGCCGAGCTGGCCCGACGCGTTGGTGCTGCTGTCGACGCCGTCGTCGGTGTTGTAGATGCCCATCGCCGCGAGCAACTGCAGCCGGTCCAGCAGGAAGGTGCGGCTGTAGCTCGCGGTCGCGCCGAGCGAGGTGATGTCGTTCGCGCCGGCCAGATCGCTGTCGTACCAGCTGGCATAGACGTTGAGATCGACGTTCGAGGTGCGGCTCAGCTGGCGGCCCAGCGAGGCGTAGACGCTGACGTCCTCGTCCTCGCGCGGGATCACCGGGTCGAAGACCGGATCGTTGGGCCGGGCATAGCGGCGATGCGTGTAGCCGGCGCCGATGCCCCAGGTCCAAAGCCGGCGCTCGCCCGAAAAGGTGATCGAGCCGCCGCGCATCCGGAAGCTGTTGCCGCGGATCGACTGCAGCGAGCGGCCCAGGCAGGCGCCGCCGCCCTGGCGGCCGAACGCGCAGCCGCCGAGATTGCCGGTCACTGGGTCACGGCTGACATCAAAGTCGTCCGGCAAACTGCTGAGATCGTTGTTGAGTTGATTACCGAAGGTCGTCACCGAATCGAACACTGCGGCATTGAGCGCGGCGTGATCGTTGATCTGGTGCGAGAGCGAGCCGATCACCGTCGTGCCGCCATAGCGGCGCCCGGCGCGGGCTTGCAATTCGGTGCGCGCGGTCGGCCGCCAGATGATTCCGGCATCGTACATGACGCCGTCCATGTCGTAGGTCAGCAGCCGCGGCCGGCTGGGGTCCGCGATCGGACGGCCGGCGGGATCGAGCACCGGCAGGCCGCCGCCGTCGCGCAGAATGTCGTTCTGGCTCGCCTGAATGTCTTCGTAGCCGACGCCCGCGGTAACGGCGAGCGTCGAGGAGAGCGGCACGACCACGTCGGCGCGGGCATACATGCCCTCGAAACGCTGCTCGAAACGGCCGCCCGAATCCTCGCGGGCATAGCCGGCGCCGACCGTCCAGCCGAACGGCAGCGGACCCCCCGGCGCCATGCCGACGCTGGCCGTCGCGCTGTGCGCGGTGGCGCTGTCGAAATCGTCGTCGAGCGTGCCGGCGATCCGGTCGTCGTCGATCTTGACGTAGCCCAGCCGGTAGGCCGCATTGACCGCGACCGGGCCGGCATGGGTCGAAAGCGTCGGCCCGGCATAGACGGAATAGACGTTGACCGCCTGGTCCTGCGTCGAGACGCCGATCGCGCGGCCGTCGCCGGCGGTGCGGGTGGCGAGCGCGCCGGCGTCGAAGGTGAGCGCACCCGGCACCACCTGCACATTGACCGCGGCGAGGCCCGAGTGGATGTCGCGATCCGGAACATTGCCGTCATATTCGATATGCCGCTCGTAGCGGTAGCTCATCTGCGCGGTGACCCGGCGGGTCTGGATGCTGCCGTCCACGCCCGCGGCGACGCTGGTATAGGTCAGCGTCTCGCCGCCGTCGCCGAGCTCAGCGCTCAGCACCTGCGTGACTTCGAGATAGGGCCGGATCTCGGCGCGGGCATGGCGGCGGCGCGGCGCCTCCGCGGGCGCCTGCCCGTCCTGCGCCTGATCGGGGCCGGCTTCGGCCTCGGGCCCGGGTTCGCCGTAGCTGACGCCCGAAGCGGGCGGCGGCGCCGGATAATCCTGCGCGTAGGCGCCGGTCCCCAGGCCCGCCATAAGGCAAGCCGCCAGCGTCAGATGAAGCTTATTCGTCATGACCGTATCCATCATAGGCGCCGAATTTGCGGCCGGTGACGGCGAGGCCCGCTCCATTCAGAATGAGGCTGAGATGATCGCAGCCGGAGAGCAGGCCGAGCGTCTCGCGCAGATCGGCTTCGGTTGTCTGGTCGGCGCGCACGACGACCAGGGCCTGGCCGACATGGCCGGCAAGCACGGTCGCGTGAGACGCCATCAACGCAGGCGGAGAATCGAACAGAATGATCCTGCGCCCGTCGCCGGCGACGAGCTTCGCCAGCACCTCCCGAGTACGATCCGAAGCGAGCAGCTCCGGCACATTATTGGTTTTGCGCCCCGCCGGCAGGACCGAAAGGCCCGGCACGTCGGTGCGGATAATCAGCGATTCGATATCGATCGAAGGATCGGCGAGCGCTTCGACCAGGCCGGAGCGATTGCCGGCCACGCCGAGCGTGGCGAGCACGTCGGGCTTGGGGAAATCGCCGTCGATCAGCAGCACCTCGACGTCGCGCTCGCCGGCAAGGCTGAGCGCGAGGTTGACGGCGCAGAAGGTCTTGCCGGATTTCGGCTGGGCCGAGCAGATCAGGACGGCGCGGCGCCGCTCGTCCGGGCTGGCCTTGTCGCCCTCGATCGCGGCGAGCAGCTGGTGCTTCACCAGCCGGAATTCCTCGGCGATGCCGGTGACGTCGCCCTCCGGGACAATGAAGCCCGCCTCGGCCAGCGCGACGCGATCGACCTCGGCGACGCCGAAGACGGGGCGCGGACGCGGCGCCGGAATTTCGACCACGGGGGTCAGTGCCTCGACGACGGGCGCGGGCGGCACGAGTTCAACGATCGGTACCGGCTCAGGCGCGGGTTCCGGCGCCGGCTTCGGAGCCGGAGCGGCGGCCGGCGCACGCAAGGCCGCGCCGAAATCGTACATTTCGGCGGCGCGCTCGAGCAGCGACTGGGGGGTGTGCTTCGCCATGTCGCTCCTCATGCCACCGAGCTTCGCTGCCAGAATTCGATCACGATCAGCACGGCCCAGCTCGCGGCGAGCGCGCTCGCGGCACCGCCCAGCCAGAGCAGTCGCTTGCGGCGCAACGCGCGGATGGGCGCGGTGACGACCTCGCTGACCGTGCCGAGCACGGGCAGGCCGGTGACCGCGGCGAGCCGCAGCTGGGTCGGGAAGGTGGTCTGCAGCTGGCCCGCGACGAAGGCCGCGGCCACGCCCGCGCCGACCGCCAGGATCAGCACGATGGTAAGGAAGATCGGCCGATTCGGCGCGGCCGGCACGCTCGGCACCGCGGGCGGCTCGACGACCTGTACGTTGAGCGGCGGCGTGCGCGTGGCGACGTCGCCGCGCAGGCGCACCTGCTCGCGGCTGGCGAGCAACTGGTCATATTGCTGCTTCAGCACTTCATAGTCGCGGCTGAGCCGAGCCTGTTCGGCGGCAAGGCCGGGCTCGGTGGTCTGGCGCGCGGTGAGCTGGCCGAGATCCCCCTGCAGCTGCGAACGGCGGGCGGTCGCGGCGGCGAGCGTCGCCTCGCGCTCGGCCATCATCGCGCGCAACGAGACGTAGGCGGGGTTGGGAATGCCCGAGGTGCCGGCACGCCGCTCCTGGGCCGCGAACGGCCGCAGCCGCTCGATCTGCTGGCGCGTGTAGACGACGTCGGGGTGCGAATCGGTCCAGCCTTGGGCGCGATAGCGGTTCAGCTGGCTCTCCAGCTGGGCGAGCTGGCCGGTGGCGGTGCCGCCGCCTTCCATGCCAGGCAGGCTCTGCGGGGTCGCGGCGAGCTGGCCGCGCATCGAATTGAGCGCGCCGTTGGCGGCCGCGATCTGCTGCTCCAGGTTCGAAAGCTCGATGCGGGCGGCCGACATGCGATCGCCGATCGGGCCGGAGCCGGGGAGCACGCCCATGAACTGCTGATCGAATTCGAGCCGGCGCTGCTCGGCCTGCTGGAGCGCGGTCTCGCGGCGGGCCAGCTCCTCGTCGAGGAAGCGCAGCGACTGGCCGGTCTCGCGGCGGTCGCCCGACATGTTGGTTTCGATGAAGCGGTCGATCAGGCCCTGGACGGTGGCCGCGGCGGTGCGCGCATTCTGGCCGTTCGAAAAGCCGGAAATGTTAGAGGTCGCCTTGATCTCCAGCGCGCCGTCGGGCTGGGCGGTGATCGTGATGCGCTGGCGCAGCTGGCCGACGACGCCGGGCATATCCGCCTCGCTGGCGACCAGCGAATTGAGATCGGTGCGGCGGACGACGGCGACCAGATTGTCGTTCGACGTGATGGTCTGCTTGAGGCGGAGCAGCTGGTTGTTGCGCTCGTCGGGGGTGATGCCGATCTGGTTGGGCAGGATCGACTGCGATTGCACGAACAGCCGCGCCTTCGCTTCGTAGCTGGACGGGATCAAGGCGATCACCAGCCAGCCGAGCACGGCGATGCCCCAAGCGACGCCCATTGCCAGCCAGCGGCGGCGCCAGACCTGGTGCAGGGCGATCCGGAACTGATCGTAGAGTCCGTTCATCGAGTGCTATGTCCTTCGCTGTGCCTGAGCGGGGCTCAGAACATGCTCTCGGGGATGATGATGACGTCGCCCGGCTCGAGCCGGACGTTGG
>DATINU010000198.1:0-11962 GCA_035473955.1 Allosphingosinicella sp. | reverse complement strand
GGCGGCGCGCAGCCGGTCCGGCGAATAGCTTTCGGGGCTCAGCCCTTCCTGGCCGATTCCCTCGATATAGCGAAGCAGCTCCTGGGCGGCGGCGCGGTTCCAGCTGGCGGCGGGCGCGGCCGGCGGCTGCGGCTGGGTGCGCTGCAGGCCGAGCTGCGAGGCATCCTGGCTCTGGGCGAAGGCGGTCTGCATCGCGCCGGGCATGGTCGGCGAGGAGAGCAGGATGGCGAGGGCCGATAGGCGAAGGGCACGTGTCATGCGCATCCCTTTACGCGCAGAGAGACAGTTGCGCTAGAGCGTTTTTTATTTGCGACGAACCGAGGCGGCCCCGCGACGAGTTGCAGGGCCGCCGCGCTCGCCCGTTCGCTCCTGGAACCGGCTTTGTTGGCCGGCCCGGACCGGTCAGCTCAAATGCGCCCAGCCGAAATAGCCGCTCGTGGCAGCGATCCCCGCGTGCAGCCAGAGGTCGTTGCCGTAGAGCGGCATCAGCCCGAACAGATCGTCGAGCCCGGGGATCATCCCCATCAGGGTGAGCAGGGAATAGAGGATCGCGACCGCCCGCGCGTAGAGCATCGCGCCGCGGGCCGAGCGCGCCGCCGCCAGTCCCCACAGGCCGAACAGGACATGCACCCCATTATGGGCCGCGTTGACCGGGAAGATGCCGAACAGCAGCCCGTGCGCGCTGTCCATCGCCAGCGCGCCGCCCTGGGCGGGCCAGATCAAGGCCGGGACGAAGCCGAGGATCCCGATGATGAGCAACAGCAGCCCCAGGATCGTTGCGAAACGCCGTTTGCTCATCCGTTGCTCCCCGCTGCGATGCGGGGCGGGAGCCTAGGGAGTACAGGTCCTGAAGAAAAGGTGCGGCGGGGCCAGCCCGCGACGCTCAGGCGGCGTCGGAGATGTTCGAAGAGCGGTCGAGCGCTTCGAGATAGGCGGCGAGCTCGGCCACCGGCATGGCGGGCGCGTAGAGATGGCCTTGCAGCGCGTCGCAGCCGGCCTCGAGCGCGATTTGCTCCTCCTCGGTGCAGGAAATGCCCTCGGCGGTCACCTCCAGGTCCATGGCGTGGCCGAGCGTCACCGCGGCGCGGATGATCGCGACGCTCTGGTCGCGCGCGGCCATGTCGATGAACGAGCGGTCCAGCTTGATCTTGTCGACCGGGAATTTGCGCAGGAAGGAAAGCGACGAGTAGCCCGTGCCGAAATCGTCGAGCACGATGCGGAAGCCGTCGCGGCGCAGCTCCTGGATGGTCTGGCCGCAGAGCGTGCCATGTTCGATGAACAGGCCCTCGGTGATTTCCAGTTCGAGCTGGTTGGGCTCGACGCCCTCTTCGTCGGCGATCGCGCGCAGCGTCGCGGCGAAGCGCGGAGCGCGGAACTGCAGCGGCGAGAGGTTGACCGCGACGTTGAGGTCCGGCCAGCGCTTCGCGGTCCGGCAGGCATCGCGGAAGGCGAGCTGGCCGAGCTCGTCGATCACGCCGCATTCCTCGGCGATCGGGATGATCTCGCCCGGCGAGATGACGCCAAGGGTCGGATGCTCCCAGCGGACCAGGCCCTCGATGCCGCTGACCTTGCCGCGGTTGCCGATAATCGGCTGGAAGTGGAGATCGAGCCCCTCGCCGTCGCGCAGCTGCGCGCGGAGCGCGGATTCGATCTGGTCGCGGCGCTGGACGTCGGCGTCCATCGCCTCGGTGAAGATGCGGAAGCAGTCGCGGCCCGCGGCCTTGGCGCGGTACATGGTGATGTCCGCCTTGCGCAGCAGTTCGGAGGCCTCCGCCACTTCCTTGGTGGCGAAGACCGCGCCGATCGAAACGCCGACCCGCGCCTCGCGTTCGCCGAGGATGAAGGGCTTGCGGATCACGGCGATAATTCGCTCGCACAGGCGCCGCACGTCGGCCTCGCCCTTGGGACTGACCTGGACGATGGCGAATTCGTCGCCGCCGATGCGGGCGACGGTGTCGGTCTCGCGCAGCAGCGAGCGCAGCCGGTCGCCGACCTCCTGCACCAGCATGTCGCCGGCATTGTGGCCGAGCGTATCGTTGACCTGCTTGAAGCGGTCGAGATCGAGCATCAGCAAGGCGACCTGCTCGCCCGAGCGGCGGTAGCGGGTCAGCGCCTGGCTGAGCCGGTCCTCGAGGAGGGCGCGGTTGGCGAGGCCGGTCAGCTGGTCGTGGAGCGCCGCGTGCTGGGCGTTGGCCTCGCGCGCCTCCAGCTCGTCGACCAGATCGACGAGCGATTTGTAGAGGAACGACATGACGAGAATGACGGCCACGGCGGAGGTAAGCGCGATCGGCCAGATCGAGCCGAACAGCTCGAGCCTGGATGAGGAGGCGTCCTTCACGATGCTGACCGTGGCGAAGTTCGTAAGAACCAGCGTCGCCACGGCGGCAGACACGATCGGTGGGCCGACTTTTCGAGAATATCTCACTAAATTCTCCCCGACGTTGCGGGGATTAGCATCACAGCGGTTAACAAAGTCCTGAGTTGGGGCCGCCCGGCACAAACTTATTGTGGATCAATCCGTGCCGTCTTCGTCAATGGAAAAGCTGATTCCCTGGGCCAGCGGCAACTCGCGACTGTAGTTAATGGTGTTGGTCGCGCGGCGCATATAGGCGCGCCAGCTGTCCGAGCCGCTTTCGCGCCCGCCGCCCGTTTCCTTCTCGCCGCCGAAGGCACCGCCGATCTCGGCGCCCGAAGGGCCGATATTGACGTTGGCGATCCCGCAGTCGGACCCCGTCGCGGAGAGAAACGCCTCGGCCTCGCGCAGATCGGTGGTGAAGATCGCGGAAGCGAGCCCCTGCGGCACCGCATTCTGCAGCGCGATCGCCTCCGCGAAATCGCGATAGCGCAGCACATAGAGGATTGGCGCGAAGGTCTCGGTCCGCATCACCGCACCCTGCGCCGGCATCTCGACCAAGGCGGGACGCACGTAAAGGCCGTGCAGCGGCTCGCCGCCATGGACTGCCCCGCCCTCGTCCCGCGCGCGCCCGAGCGCCGCCTGCATCGCATCGACCGCCGCTTGATCGATCAGCGGCCCGACCAAAGTGCCGTCGGCCAGCGGATCGCCGATCGAGACGCTCGACCAGATCCGTTTCAGGCGCGGCAGCAATTCGTCGTAAATCTCCTCGTGCACGATCAGCCGCCTCAGCGTCGTACAGCGCTGCCCGGCAGTCCCCATCGCCGCGAAGGCGATCGCCCGTTCGGCGAGATCGAGATCGGCCGAGGGCGCGACGATCATCGCATTGTTGCCGCCGAGCTCGAGCAAGACCCGGCCAAAGCGCTGGGCGACGCGCGGGCCAAGTGCGCGGCCCATCCGCGTCGAGCCGGTCGCCGAAACCAGCGGCACGCGCGCATCGTCGGCCAGCGCCTCGCCCACCTCGCGCCCGCCCTGCACCACTTCCAGCAAGCCCGCCGGCGCATCGCCGAACCGCTCGGCGGCGCGGGCGAACAATTCGGCCACGCGCTGCCCGCAAATCGGCGTCTTCTCGGACGGCTTCCAGACGACGCTGTCGCCGCAGACGAAGGCGAGGCAGGCATTCCAGGCCCAGACCGCGACCGGGAAGTTGAACGCCGAAATCACCCCGACGACGCCGAGCGGATGCCAGGTCTCCATCATCCGGTGCCCCGGCCGTTCGGTCGCGATGGTGAGGCCGTAGAGCTGGCGGGACAGGCCGACCGCGAAATCGCAGATGTCGATCATCTCCTGGACCTCGCCGAGCCCTTCCTGGAGGATCTTGCCGCATTCGCTGCTGACCAGCCGGCCCAGCGACTCCTTCTCTTCGCGCAAAACCTCGCCAAACAGCCGCACCAGCTCGCCACGCCGCGGCGGCGGCACCTCACGCCACGCCAGAAACGCGCCGTGGGCGCGCCCCACCGCAGCCTCAACGCCGCCAGCATCGGCGGTGTCGACCTGCCCCAGCGAAGCGCCGTCGACCGGCGAGAAGGATTCCAGATTCATGGCAGCCTTTCTGTCAGCGCCTCGGCGGCGGCGGGGTTGCGGACCTTCGCGCCGCTGATGAAGAAGACGAAGGTTTCGCGCGGGATTTCAGGCGCTTGCGCCTCGTCGGCGTAGGTCAGCCCAGGCGGATTCTTCCCCGCCGCCCAACCCTTGGCCACCTTCGCCCAGCGATCGAGCGCCGCGGCGCTATAGCCCGTGGGCTCATCCTCCGTCGCCTGCTGCAACCGCGCATAGACGAAATCGGCAGTGAGATCAGCAATTTCAGGATAAGTCGGATGATCGGCGAAGACGATCGCGGCCTTGGCCGCGCGAACCAGCCCGACGAACTCGGGCGACTTGAAGCTGTCGTGCCGCACCTCCAGCGCGTGCCGCAGCGCGACCCCGTCGCGGCTCGCCGGCAGCAGCGCCAAAAACGCCGTGATTTCATCGGCGTCGAACTTCTTGGTCGGCGCGAGCTGCCACAGGATCGGCCCGAGCTTGTCGCCCAGCTCGGTGAAACCCTGCGCGCAGAACTTCTCGATCGATTCCGCGACCTCACCCAGATTCTTCCGGTTCGTGCAGAAGCGTGAGGCCTTGACCGCGAAGCTGAACCCGGCCGGCACGCTCGCCTCCCATTTCGCGAAGGTCGCGGGCGACATCGTGCTGTAATAGGTGGCGTTGATCTCGGTGGCATTCAGCCGCGTGCCGAGATGCTCGAGCTGCTTCGTCTTGGCGAGGCCGGACGGATAGAAGGTGCCGCGCCAGGGATCGAAATCCCAGCCGCCGATGCCGACATGAATCCTGCCCGTCATGGCGCCTCCTTAGGGGTTAAGCCGCGAGTCGCCAAATGGAGTGGATTCCCCCTCGCTGACGGCTGGTCTTGGATGATTTTCGCGCTAGGCTCGCGGCATGAAGGACATATTGCTCGTCGGCGGCGGCAAGATCGGCGCCATGATCACCGAATTGCTGGCGAACAGCGGCGACTATCGGGTGACGGTCGCCGACCGTTCGGACGTGGCGCTGGGCAAGGTCGCGCGCCGTGAGCGCGTCGACACCTTGAACCTCGACGTGACGAACCAGGATGCGCTGGCGCAGGCGCTCGTCGGCAAGTTCGCCGTGCTCTCGGCCGTGCCCTTCTCCTTCACCCGCCACGTCGCCGACGGCGCGGCGGCGGCGGGCGTGCATTATTTCGACCTGACCGAGGACGTCGAGACGACCCGCCACGTCGCCGGACTCGCCAGGACGGCCCGCTCGGCGATGATGCCGCAATGCGGGCTCGCGCCCGGCTTCATCTCGATCGCGGGCGGACATGTGGCGAGGCGGTTCGACGAGCTGGAGGAAGTGCGCCTGAGGGTGGGCGCCCTCACGCAATATCCGACCAACGGCCTCAAATATAATCTGACCTGGTCGACCGCCGGCCTGATCCACGAATATCTGCAGGGCTGCGAGGCGATCGTCGATGGCGAGATGCGCGTCGTCGAGCCGCTGGAAGGGCTGGAGAGCTTCACGCTCGACGGCGTCGATTACGAGGCGTTCAACACCTCGGGCGGCCTCGGCACGCTTTGTGGCCGGTTGCCGGCCCGGAACCTCAACTACAAGACCGTTCGCTATCCCGGCCATTGCGCGATTCTGAGGCTGCTGATCCGCGATCTCAAGCTGGGCGAGAAACCGGAACAGCTGGTCCGGATTTTCGACGAAGCACTCCCTCTCGCCTATCAGGACGTCGTCCTGATTTTCGTGACCGCGATCGGCCGGATCGGCGGCGAGCTGAAGCAGGAAAGCTACGCGCACAAAGTCTATTCGCGCGTCGACGAGGCGGGGCGCCGCTGGAGCGGCATCCAGATCACCACTGCTTCGGCAATTTGCGCGGTGCTCGATCTGGTCCGCGAGGGCGCCTTGCCGCAGGCGGGCTTCATCCATCACGACCAGGTCGATTTCGACGTCTTCGTCGCCAACCGCTTCGGCAAGAATTTCGCCTGACCTTGGCTAGAGCCCGGTTGGAAAGCGGGCGAAATCCCGGCCCGGCACCGCGTCCAGCTCGGCGCGATAGACGGCATAAGCGGGGTGATCGGGGTCGATCTTGCCGAAGGCCGGCTCCACGCCCTCGCGGATCTTGAGCAGGGCCAGCGGGCAAGCGGCCGGCACGAGCTGCGAGCCATGGCCGATCAGCAAGGTGGTGAGCAGCCCATAGAGCGTGCCGCCGATATTCGGCCGGCCAAGAATGGCGAGCCGGTATTGCCCGCCTTCGCTGGTGATCAGATAGATATGGCCGGAAGCGAGCGGCATCGAGACCGAGCCGTGCTGAGCGAAGCCGTCCGCCCGCTCCGATTCCTCGAAGATCAGGCGGGCCAATGCCGGCTCCCAGCGGATCGTGGTGACGAAGGCATGAATCCCCTGCTCGCCGCCGAACAGCGGCCTCAGGGTCAGGTGCCGGCCCTCGAGCCAGCGCACCGCGCCATGGCCGTAGCCGCCCAATTCCTCGGAAGCGAAGTCGTTGGCGACGACCGGCGCGGGGACCCGCCCACGCAGGGGCGTGTCGAGTGCCTCTTCAAGCCGGATCACTGTCGCCAGGGTGAAGGAGCGGCGTCCGGAGAGCGCCTTTTCGAGCGTGGAAACGCTGATCTTGGCGAGGCTGGCGAGCGTTTGGCGCGAGATCCGGCGGCGCGCCAGCTCCTCGCGCACTTTATGCGCGATTTCCTCGGTCCGTTGCTCGTCCAGCCATTCTTCGTGAAGCATCGCCCATCCCGCCGCTCGTGAATATTCCGCATGGATTCGCGGACTTTGCAAGAGGGTGAAAGAGCTGGCTGGGGCGGCAGGATTCGAACCTGCGAATGGCGGCACCAAAAGCCGCTGCCTTACCACTTGGCGACGCCCCAGCATGAGCGCGTGAAGGGCGGCTATATAGACGGCGGGGATGCGAGCGGAAGCCCCTCTCGCGCCTCAGGCGAGCGTTTCGATCCAGTTGTGCGGATCGGCGACCGTCCCGTGCTGGATGCCGACCAGGCGATCGCGCAGGCGCTGGGTGACGGGGCCGACCGACCGGCCGCCGATTTCGAAGCCGAAATCCGCGCCGCGGACGCTGCCGATCGCGGTCACCACCGCCGCGGTGCCGCAGGCGAAGGCCTCGGTCAGGCGGCCGCTCCCGGCATCCGAGCGCCATTGCTCGATCGCATAAGGCTCCTCGCGGAGCGTCAGGCCCATGTCGCGGGCCAAGGTAATGATCGAATCGCGGGTGATGCCGGCGAGGATCGTGCCGCCGAGCGGCGGCGTCTGGATCGAGCCGTCGTCGAAGACGAAGAAGATGTTCATCCCGCCCAGCTCCTCGACCCAGCGCCGCTCGACGGCATCGAGGAAGACGACCTGATCGCAGCCGTTGCGGGCGGCCTCGGCCTGGGCGATCAGGCTCATCGCATAATTGCCGCCGCATTTGGCCGCGCCCGTCCCGCCCGGGCCCGCGCGCGTATATTCGCGCGTCGCCCAGAGCGAGATGCTTGGGTTCCCGCCTTTGAAATAGGAGCCGACCGACGAGGCCATGACGATGTAGAGGAACCGGCTGGCCGGCCGCATGCCGAGGAAGACCTCGCTCGCGAACATGAAGGGACGAAGGTAGAGCGCACCGTCCTCGAAATCCGGGATCCAGGCCCGGTCGGCGCGAACCAAGGCGCGGACCGATTCGCGGAACATCTCCTCCGGCAGATCGGGCATCGCCATCCGCCGCGCCGAGCGATTGAAGCGGCGGGCATTGGCATCGGGCCTGAACAAGGCCGCGCCGCCATCCGGGCGGCGATAGGCCTTCAGCCCTTCGAAAATCTCCTGCGCATAGTGGAGCACCGAGGTGCCGGGATCCATCGGCACCGGCCCGCGCGCCATGATCCGCGCATCGTGCCAGCCGCGCCCCTCGTCATATCGGGCGATCGCCATATGATCGGTGAAGACCTTGCCGAAGCCCGGATCGACGAGCAGCGACGCGCGCTTCTCCGCGGATTCGGGACTGGCGTTGGGCTCGAAGGCGAAGAGCGGCGAAGCGGGCATCGACATCGGGCCGGTCCTGGTCGGTGCGTCAGCCAGAAGGAAGCTGTCGGTCATCGGGAAGGCGGATAGGCTCCGCCGCGCGGCCGGTCAATCGGAGGAACGCGCCGCCGCCGCCATCTCGAGCGCGCGCGCCCGCGACGCTTCGAGCGTGCGGCGGACGAGATCGAGCAAGGCGCGGTCGGCATCAAGCACCTTCAGGCCGGCCTCGGTGGTCCCGCCGGGGCTCGCCACCTTGCGAGCCAGGGTCTCGGGATCGTCGTCCGACGCGACGGCGAGCGCGGCGGCGCCCTCGACCATTCTGAGCGCCAGCCGCGCCGCCTGATCATAGGGCAGGCCGAGCCCCTCGACCGCCGCGGCGGTCAACGCGTCGATGAAGCGGAACAGGAAGGCCGGCCCCGCACCGGTCAATTCGCTGGCGAGCTCGAAGCCGGCATCGTCCTCGAACCATTCGGCGTGGCCCAGGGTCGCCATCAGACCGGAGACCAGCGCCCGCGCGGCGAGATCGTCGCTGTCGCTGACCAGCGCGATCAGCCCCTTGCCGATCCGCACCGGCAGATTCGGCATCGCCCGGACGATCGTCCTCGGCGCGGGAAAGCGGGCGCGCAGCGAGGCCAGCTCCACCCCGGCGAGGATCGAGACGAGGATCGTCTCCGGATCGAGGATCGGCGCCAGCTTCGGCGCGACCGCGTCGAGCTGGTACGGCTTCATGCCGAGCATGACGATCGCCGGCACCTCGTCCTCGGGCCAGGCGGTGGTGACTCGCACCCCCTCGCCCGACGCGCGACCGCTCGGCCGGATCACGCTGACATGGGCCGGATCGACGCCCTGCTCAAGCCAGCGGGCCAGCATCGCGCCCGCCATATTGCCGCAGCCGGCGAGCCAGAGCGGCCCGGGCAGCAGCTTATCGATCACGGGATCAGGCCTCGCCCTGCGTCTCGATCAGGGCGGCGGCAATCGCTTCCTGCGGGGTCTTGTCGGCCCAAAGCACGAACTGGAAGACCGGGTAGAAGCGCTCGCACTCCTCGATCGCGGCCTCGACCAGGGTTTCCGCCTGCTGCAGGCTCATGCCGCTCTCATCCCCCGCGTCGAGCAAGGCGGCGTGGCGGAACAGGACCAGCCCAGAGGTCGACCAAAGCTCGAAATGGCCGAGCCAGAGCTGCTCGTTGATCAGGCCGATCGTCTCATAGGTCGCGGCGCGCTTCTCGGCCGGCACGCGGATGTCCGGCAGGGCCAGGAATTGCAGCACCTGATCCTCGGCGCGCCAGATCGCGCGCAGCTCATATTGCGTCCAGCTGCCCTGGAAGGTCGAGACGATCTCGTCCTCGCCATTCCTCTCGCAGGCCCAGCCCAAGGCGGTGAAATATTGTTCGAGCATGTCGATCGGGGCGCTCGCGTCCCGCTCGAGCTCATAGGAGTCCATGTCCATCGAGGCTTTCCCCGGTCCTCTTATGTTCACGGGCGAATTTGCCCGTTGCGCCGCAACAACGCAAGAATCCTTCACCCTTTTGGTGAACAAAACTGTGGATAGTCAGGCGGCGGCGCTCGTGCCGCCTTTCTTGCCCCGGGGTTTCGACCCACCCCCTTCGAGCGCGTCGAGCCGGGCTTTCAGCGTTTCATTCTCCTCGCGCGCGGCGACCGCCATCGCCTTCACCGCCTCGAATTCCTCGCGGCTGATCAGGTCGAGACCGCCGATCCAGTCGCGCGCGCGCTCCTGCATCGCGGCCTGCGCCTCGCGGGTCATGCCGGCGATCGTGCCGGCGGCCCCGTTCATCATCTTCACAAAATCGTCGAACAATCTGTTCTGGGATTGCATGGCTCTTGTTCCTCAAAGCGAATTGAGCTCGATATTGATCGTCCGTGGTCCCGGTTCAAGCGTCGCCGCGTCGGGATTGCGCGCCACGATCTCGTAATTGAGCAAGGCCGCGAACATCAGCCAGCCGAGATAGGGGTAGAGCAGCAGGCCTGCGACCATCCGGATCCGCCACGCGACGACGATCAAGGCGAAGCAGCCGCCCAGCATCGCCGCCAGGATGGAGAGCGCCGCCGTGGCCTGATGATAGGCGAAGAAGACGGGCGACCAGGCGAAATTGAGCAGCAGCTGGAACCCGAACAGCAGCAGCGCCCGGTTGCGGTTCGCGGCGCCCCTGGCGTGCAGCACCATCGCCAGCGACAGGCCGAGCAGCACGTAGAGGATCGGCCAGACCACGCCGAACACCCAGCCGGGCGGGTTGAGCGGCGATTTATCGAGCGCCCGGTACCATAGATTATCCGCGCCCGAGCCCGCGATCGCGCCCGAAAGCGTGCCGAGCAGAACCACGGCCGGCACGGTTAACAGGGCGTAGCGCAGGAAGCTCATCCTGAGCTGCGATTTCGAGGCGATTCCGGTCATTCAGGCTCCGTCATTCGGCGGGCTGGGGCTGGAGCGGCGGGCCGGAGAGCTGCCCTTCCAGCTTGCGGGTCACCGCCAGCGGCGAGCCCGTGTAACGCGCGAGGCGCGAATAGAGCAAAGGAATCAGGAACAGGGTGATGATCGTCGCGATCGAGACGCCGAACACGATCACCACGCCGATCGCCGTCCGCGCCGCCGCGCCGGCGCCGCTCGCCAGCATCAGCGGCACCGCGCCGGCCACGGTCGCGATCGAGGTCATCAGGATCGGCCGCAGCCGCCGCCGCGAGGCTTCGCGGATCGCCGTGCCGATGTCGCGCCCGGCGTCGCGCAGCTGGTTGGCGAATTCGACGATCAGGATGCCGTTCTTCGCGGCAAGGCCGACCAGCATGACGAGGCCGACCTGCGAATAGAGGTTGATTGTCTGGCCCATCAGCGCCAGCCCGATCAGCCCGCCCGCCACCGCCAGCGGCACCGTGCTGATGATCACGGCCGGGTGGATGAAGCTTTCGAACTGCGCGGCGAGCAGGAGATAGACGACCAGGATGGTCAGCGCGAAGACGAGGTAGATCGAGCCGCCCGCCTCGCGGAACGACTGGCTCTCGCCGCGATAGCCGACCGCGACCACCTCGGGCGCCGCCGCGGCCTGCTGCTCGAGAAAGGTGAGCGCCTCGCCCAGCGAATAGCCCGGCGCCAGGCCGGCGGTGAGCGTGATCGCGCGGAGCTTGTTGTAGCGGCCGAGATCGCGGGCACCGGCCGAATCGTGCGCGCGGACGAGGTTGGAAAGCGGCACCAGCGCGCCCGTCCGGCTGCGCACATAAATGCGCGCCAGATCCGTCTCGGTCGCGCGGGCGCCTTCCTCGGCCTGGACGACGACCCGATATTCCTCGCCACGATCGACATAGGTGGAGACGCGCCGCGAACCGAGCAGCGTCTGCAGCGCCTGGCTGACATCCGAGACCGAGACGCCGAGATCGCCGGCACGCGCGGTATCGACCTCGATCCGCATCTGCGGTTTGGTCTCCTTATAGTCGCTGTCGAGATTGACGAGGCCGGGATTGTCGGCCGCCGCGGCGACGATCCGGTCCCGGGCGCGGGCGAGTTCGGCATAAGTCGCGCCGGCGATCACGAAATTGACCGGCTGGCCGCGGCCGCGGTTCAGCGAGTTGCGAATCTGGGCGTTGCCGCGCACCGCCGGGATCTGCCCCAGCGCGCGATTGACCTGCCCCACCACCTGCTCGGTCGTCTCGGTCCGCTCCTCCCAGGGCTTCAGGAAGATCGAGAGCGACCCATTGTTGAAATCGTCGCTCGGGCCGAAGCCGCCCGGCGTCCGCACGATCAGCGAGCGGACCGCACCCTCGCCGACCATCGGCAGCATCCGCGCCTGCACCTCGTCCATATAGCGGGTCATCTCGGCATAGCCGGTGCCTTCGGGCGCGTTCACATTGGCGTTGACGATACCGGTGTCCTCGGCCGGCACCAGTTCGGAGCGCAGGGTGAAGAAGAGTGCCCCGGAAGCGGCGAGGAAGACGAGCACGGCGATGGCGGGGATCAGCGGTTTCCTGATCACCCAGTCGAGCGAGCGCGCATAGCGCTCCTCGGCCTGGCGG
>DATINU010000197.1:0-6845 GCA_035473955.1 Allosphingosinicella sp. | reverse complement strand
TATGAGGATTATCATGCGGAGGTGTTCGCGCCAGGCGAAATCGAAGGGGCGGCGGGCTCCCTCTATGTCGGGGTCCCGGTCCGGATCTACGGCCGCCGGATCGGCGGCGGGGCCTTCAGCACGCGCGGCACGATCACGCTGAGGCGAGTCAACGACGTCCCCGGCTCAAGCGCCGAACAGCGGCGCTGGCACATCATGCGGAGCGGCGCCGAGCCGGTCTTGCCATAGGAAAAGGGGCACCCGTCGGGGCGCCCCTTCCTCGCAAACCAGCTTGGCGATTAGCGGCAGCTCACCCGGCCGCGATCGATCTCGCGGCCGATCGCGGCGCCCGCGCCGGCGCCGATCAACGTGCCGAGCAGGCTCGAGCGGCCGTCGTCGATCGAATTGCCGATCAGCGCGCCGATGCCGGCACCGATGATCAGGCCAGTGGTGCCGTCGGTGCGGCGGCAATAATAACGTCCGTCGCGGCCGCGATAGATGCGGTCGTTCCGGCTCAGCGCACGGGTCCGGTAGTAGCGGCCGTCACGATAATAATCGTCGGCATAATAATAACCGCCCGGGCCTGGCCGGTTCCAATCGTAGCGGTTCCAGCGGCGCCAGTCCTCGCGGCGGGCCTGGCTGATTTCGCGGGCGCACTCCCGGCGCTCGCGATTATATTCGCGGCGGCTGTCGGCGTTGCGCAGTTCGCGCGCGCATTCGCGCGTTTCCTGGCGTTCGTTTCGGCCACGCTGGGCGTCGGCGGGGGTCGCTGCCAGCGGCAGGGCAACGGCCGCGGCGGCGGTGGCAAGGATCAGCTTACGCATCGTATCACTCCTTGAATTGGACCCTTTTGAAGGGGGTCGCCGGTCAAAACGAAAAGCCGCGCGGGAGGTTTCGTGAACGCAACATTACCCCGCGTTCATCCTGGATTTAGCTGTCGGTGGGCTGTGCCGCAGCTTCGGCGAAATCATAGGAATCGCGGATCTTGGCGTTGAAATGGCGGCCCTTGCTGAAGGCGTCTCGAAAATCCTCGTAAGCTTCTGGCGGGACGTGAAAATAGACGTAGCTGCGGCCCGTGGTGAAGGTGATCGAGAGCTCCTCGCGCTCGGGGTCGTAGTGGTGGGACTGGATCACGCTCGACGGCATGCGGGTTGAACGCGCCGAACCGTGCGCAGGTGCCGGTCAGCAGATTTCGATCGTCCCCTCATTGGCGGGCCGCAGCAGATCGCCGGGGCAGGATCGGAACGGATAGGCCGGCGCGCGCAGCTCGTTCCGCGCCAGGATCGCGCCCTCGAACGGGCGGAACAGAGTGGCGAAGACGGTGCGACGGAGCGCCTCGTTCTGGTAGAGCGGGAAACCGGCCGGTCCGCTGCCGCCGGGCGCATAGCCGGCGCTGGCCGGGGGCGGGGCGGTCCGATAGGCGGCCCGGCGCGGGAAGGGCAGCGACGTGCCGCGCCACTGCTGGCTGCCATCCAGTGAACGGACGCTGTCGAGCAGCACCGAATAACGCGGCTGCGCGCCCATGCGGAGGTCTGCCGGATTGCCGCCGAAGCGCGCGGTCACGGCGCGTACGCTCCCCTGATCGAGCAAGGCGAGCCGGGCGAGCGTAAGCGCGTTGTCCAGCGCGGCGAAGCGGGCCGGATCGAGCGTGGTGCGCGTATGCGGTGCATTGTCGCAATCGGCATCGACGGCGGGAGCCGCGCGCATGCCGAGATCGGCGTCGATCCAGTCCGCGGCGCAGCGGAAGGTGAGCTGGCCGTTCGGGCCTGCATCGAAGGTCGCGTTCAGGCCGGCGGCGCTGACCGGCGCGGGCGCCAGTGCCTCCTCCATCAACTCGCCGAACGCGCGGTCGGAGAGGCCGACCAGGCCGACGACGACATCCTCGACCAGCCCGCCCAGATATTGATCTATCTGCAGCAGCCGGAAATAAGAGGCGCGGGGCCGGGCGCCGGCCGAGGCGAGCAAGGCGGCGCGGCGCAGGCTGAGATCGGAGCGCATCGCCCGGAGCCGCTCGCACACCAGGTCGCCGGCGCGCGCCGGATTGCCTTCCAGCACCGGCGCATAGCAGGCGAGCCAGCGGCGGTAGGCGGCGACCGCGCTGCCGCGCTCCTCGAAGGGCGGGCGGTTGGCGGCGCCGTCGCGGACCATGGTCTGGCCGAATTCCAGCGACGCCTCGATATAGCGTTCCGCGGCCAGCTCCAGATCCTCGACCCAGGCGCGGGTGAAGGCGGTGAGCGCCCGCGCCTGCTGCCAGGCCTCGACCTGGCTGCGGTAGAGCCGATAGGCAGCCTCGACCTCGCCGCGCGTGCCGTTCGGGATGGCGCGCCAGGGCGCGCTGCGTTCGTCGGGGACGTAATTGTCGGGATGGGGCAGCGACCAGCGCTGTTCGGCGGCGGCGACAGCGGCGGCGGCGGCGTTCAGCCGCGCGCGCTCCTGCGCCTCCTGCCCCGGCGCGCGGGCGCGGGCGACCCGGGCGATGTCCAACATGGTGAGGAGGGTCATCGCCGGCGCCGCGGGCCCGCCCCGATGCAGCCGCGCCGCCGCGGCTTCCGCGAAAGCTTCCGGATTCGCTGAGGCGCTGTCGTAGAAATCCCCGGTGCGCGGCCCTCCGCCGGCGCCGTAATCGTACTGAATCAGCTGCGCGGAGAGGAAGGCCGACGGAACGCGGAGGATCGAGGGATCCGGCGCGTAATCGAGATGCTGGTCGATATATTTCTCGAGCCGATAATGGCGCAGCTCGATGCCCTTGGTCCGGTCCTGGCCGATGTCGAAGACGCCGCCCGCATAATTGTTGACGTAGGAGTGCGCGAAGCTGTCGCCGGCGAAATGCATCGCATAGCCCCAGGCGAAGGCCAGTTCGCCCTCGCTGCGGGCGTTGCGCAGCAAATGATCCAGCCAGTCATTGGCCTGCCAGCCGCCCGCCATGCCGGGATGGACGATCGCCTGGCCGACCAGAACGTCGGGAAAGACGTCGGGGCCGAGCGCGCCGGCGAGGAACTCGCCGCGATGGCCCCGAATCGCCCGGCACGCCTCGTGCGGCACCGGGAAATCGGCGCCGCGGATCGTGACCCGGCAGTCGGCAAGATCCTGCCAGACCTGATCCGCGATATAGAGGTGGGTCTTGAGTCCGAACCCTTGTGCGGGCGCGGCAAAGGCGGCGATCGCGGCGGCGGTCAGCAGCAGGCGCTTCAGCACGGCGTTCCTCCCCCGAAACGATGCAGCGGGAATCGGTGAAGCGTGCCGCGCTGTCAATCGCCAGAAAAGCGCTTTTCATCTTTTATGTTATGATGTAACATTCAGTTAAGCGATAGAGGAGAGGTGTCATGACAGGTTCCGCGCGCGCCATGAAAGACCGCTTCGTCGTCCCGCCCGCCGATCAGATGCCGATCGCGACCATCAACACGACGCCGCTGATCGACGTGATGCTGGTGCTGCTCGTGATGTTCATCATCGTGGTGCCGGTGGCGAGCCACAAGGTGCCGCTCGATCTGCCGCAGGCGCAGCCGCCGACGGTTCAGCAACGGCCGCTCGTGCACCGGCTCGATATCCTGGCCGGGGGCGGCCTGCGCTGGGACGGCCGCCCGGTCGACGAGGCCTCGCTGCCGGCGCGCTTCCGTGAGGTCGCCGCGGATCCGGCGCGGCCGGAACTGCATCTCAACCCGGAGGCCGAGGCCAATTACGGCCAGATCGATGGCATTCTCGCCCAGATCAGGCGGGCGGGGGTGACCCGGCTCGGCTTTCTCGACAACCAGCGCTTCGAGCGCGCGCTGGACCGTTAAAGGCGGCTGGCGCTTTCCAGGGTGGCGCAGGGGAAGGGTTGGAGCAGCAGGACGCCGGCGCGCCCGTCTTTCGACCAGCGGATCACGCCGCGATGCTCCTCGCCATTTTCGAAGAGGAGCAAGGTGCTCATCCCGGGCTTGAAGCAGCCGTCGTGGGCGATCCCCGCGCCGTGGGGCGAGAGGTCGAGCACCTTCACCGTGTGCATGCCCCGCTCGCAATAGGCGATGGCGCGAGTCTGCACGGGGACGCGCAACGGCCGGTAGTCCGGCCTGCTCTGCTCGGTGACCAAAGTCTCGAGCGTCGCCGCGCAATCGATCGGGGCGTCGAAGGCGACGCCGCAGCGGCTGCCGTCCTCCCAGGCGATCCGTCCCTCGATCGTAATGCTTTCCGAAAGCTGGATCGAGACGTGCTCGCCGGGCTTCACCGGGACGCCGGTCTCCAGCATCATGCCGCTGTCCGAAATGTTGCGAAGCCGCCAAAGGCCGACATCGTGCGCCCGAGTTACCCGGGCGACGCGAAGCACGGTGTGGAAACGCGGGCCCGTCCGTCGGTCGAGGCAATCCGCCAGGCTGGCGGTGCCGATCTGCGCCGGTTTGCGCGCGGTAATCGCCATCGTCTTGCTCCCTGTCCTGCATCCGGGCGCATCCGCGAAGGCACCGGACCGAAAGGGGGAACAGCATGCTCAAGTATTTGTTCCATCCGTTAAGCATCATTTTGATGCCGGAGTGAGCATACCATGAACTCATCATGTTAGATGGCCTATTACGCCAGTACACAGTTAACGCGTTATTAACTATCTTCTAGCTTGTATTCTATTCGATTTGACAAGATCCGTGCGCGGTTGTTAACGAATTCGGGCGATCGGCCCCGAGCCGCCTCTCACGAGCGCCGGGCGGAACGAAGTCCTCATCGTGGCGCTCCGGCCTAGGGTTCGCGGCCGAAGAAGAGGACGACGGTCTCATCGGCACCGCTGACGTCGTAATAGACGATCCCTTCGCCGCGCGCGGTCTGGCCCAAGGCGAGCCGGATGCCGGGACCCCGCCCTTCGCTGCTCCACTGCACGCCCGTCCAGGGCCCGGTCGGCGCGTCGGGATTGTTCTGGTTGATCGCGACCCGGCGGGTCAGCCGTCCGCGCGGCGTGTCGACGCTGTCGCGCTCGGGGTGGAGGACGATGCCGTTCAGCCGCGCCGCCGGCCCGCCGGCGGAGAGGACGAGGCCGCCGCCCGGTGCCGCCGCGACGCCGAGCGGCAGCCGGCCAACCTCCTCGAGCCGGATCTCGCTGGAAAGGGCGATCATCCGCCGGTAATCGGCCGCGCTCATCCCGAAGCGCGGGTGCCAGGGCAGCGGCCCGCGCGCGCCCGGGTGCTGGCGGGCATAGGTTTCGAACCAAGCCCGATCGCGCTGGATCGCCCCCATCATCCGCGCGGCGAGCCGCCGGTAATCGGCCGGCACGGCAAGCCGCATCGCGCGGGCGGGATAGGTACCCGGGGCGGGCAGATAGTGCTGAAAGTCGGCGGCGACGTCGGCGGGCACCGCCGCATTGGCTCCGGCCGCGTTGTTGGCGGCGTCGTCCGTCGCCCCCGAGCAGGCGGCGAGCGCGGCGAGGCCGAGCGCTGCCATGGCCGTTCGCATCATCCTGCCCATGTTTCGAACCCCATCTGCCATGGCGCCGGTTCAGCGCCGGTCGCCGCGCAGCGAGCGATCGATATCGTCGGCGATCGCGAGCGCGTCACGATCCGACGCCTCCGCCCGCAGCGCGTCGCGACGGGCAACCAAAGCGGCGCGGCGCTCGCGCGCCGGCAAGGCGGCGATTTCGGCATAGAGCCGAACGGCGCGGACCCAGCGCGCATCCGGCGAGGCCACGTCTTCGGCATAGCGCGAGAAAGGCGGATTGAGCGGGACGAGGGCGCCATGCTCGTCGCGCGCCAGGAAGAGCAGGATCGTGCCGCCCCGGGGGAAGATATAGCGCGTGCAGCCGCCGATATAGGAGAGCGGATGCGCGGCCTCGAGCTCGTCCGGATCGCCGACCGCCCCGGCATAATCGCCCTCGGCGATGCTGCCGAAGATCCGCATCTCACCGGGCAGGGCGGCACCCTTGATCAGCAATGTCGGCCGGACGAGCAGGAACATCCGCATGCTGGGCGGCATGTCGCGCGTGTCGCCGGCATTGGGATCGTCGGGCCGCAGCACCTCGGCGATGACGATCGTATCGGCCTGCTCGACCAGCTCCAAATTGGTCGGCGCGCGATAGCCCGAAACGACCGAGCAGGCGGCGGCGGGCGCGGCGGCGAGGAGCGGCGCGGTCAGGACCAAGGCGGTGGCGAGAAGACGAAAGGAGCGCATGGCGGCGAGGCTAGCAGAAATGCGGGGCCTGTCACCCGTTCGAGCCGGGCGGCGCAGGCGCGGAGGGTTTGGAAGTTTCCGAAGTTTCCGCTTCCATAGAGAAGAAAAAATTCCCCGGCGGCGCGGTTCCGGACTCCGGATCGGGCCCGGGGTTCGGCGCGACGCGTGCGCCGAAGGTGCGGAGGTTCAGGAGGAGCCCGGCCATTCTCCCCGCCGCCAGGCGCCAGCGGCCGCGGCGCGCGAAACGGCCCGGCCGTGCGGAGGATCGGGAACGCCGTGCATGAGGCCTTGCTCCTTCGAATCGCGAAGAGGAGCGGACCATCTATCCCAGTGAAGGGGTGTAGGAAAACGGTTTTTCACGTTTTGTTCCCGGGCTGCCCTGATCCCAGCCGCGATGAAAGGCGTTGTTGCATGCAGCGGCCCGCAACTGGAGAGATGAAGCATGGAAACGTTCACCGGGGGTTGCCTGTGCGGCGAGGTGCGGCTGACGGCGATCGGGCGGCCTTACCGGGTCGGCCTTTGCCACTGCCTCGATTGCCGCAAGCATCATGGTGCGCTCTTCTTCGCGGCGGCGATCTTTCCGGAAGCGGCGGTCACGATCGCCGGGGAGACGCGGGCCCATAAGGGGCGCCATTTTTGCCCGCGCTGCGGCTCCTCCGTCTTCGCGCGCTTCACGGACGAGGTCGAGGTGCATCTGGGCACGCTGGATGCGCCGGACCAGCTGATGCCGACTTATGAGAACT
>DATINU010000196.1:0-14710 GCA_035473955.1 Allosphingosinicella sp. | reverse complement strand
GCAACCGCCGCGGCGATCGCCCAGCCCCGTCGCGGGGCGCCGGCAGCACCGGCAGCGCCTGCGGGCGGCACCGCCACATACTGGATGTCGGCCGAAACCACCAGCGGCCTCGCGGCGATGAACGCAGGGGGCGGGCAGGCTGCCGCGCAGCGTCCCTCGATCCTCGGCGCGCTGACCGGCCGCGGTCCGGCCATGCCGGGCGCGGGCGGGCCGGGCTATGTCCGCGCCCTCACCCTCCAGCTCGGCAGCCCGCGCAGCCCCGCCGGCGCACCTTCGGCCGAACATCTTCCACCCGCCGGGCTCGGCGCCGGCACGTCGCTGCCCTTGCTGACTCCGCCGCGCACCCCCGGGCCAACCACGCCGCCCAACTACGATCCCCGCGCCATGGGCAATCCACAGGGCCGGATCCTGATCTACTGGGGCTGCGGCGAGCATGCCCGCCCCGGCCAGCCGTTCGAGATCGACCTCTCCCGCCTCGCCCAGGGCCAGGTTTCCGCCCGCCATGGCGCAGATGGCGCAGCTCGCCATGAACCCGCCAAGCCCGGCCACGTCGCGCACCTACGGCACCTGGCCGAACGAGCGGATGCGCACGCCGATCCCGGCGACCGGATCGCTGGTCGGCGCGCATATTATCCGCGGCAATTACAGCCCCGAGATCAACTTCACGCTCGCCCCGGGCCAGGATTTCCTCGCGCCGGTCCGGATCACCGCGAACCGGCCGGGCGCCGGCGGCTCCGTTCCCGTCGCCTGGCAGGGAGTCCCCAATGCCCGCGCCTTCTTCATGATGGCGATGGGTGCGATGGAGGACCGCACCATGATCCTGTGGACTTCGAGCGAGGCCCAGTTCGCGGGCTTCGGCTTTCTCGATTATCTGGCCGAGGACGACGTCGCCCGCCTGCTCCAGCAGCGCGTGTTGCTCCCCGCGACCACCACCCAGTGCACCGTCCCCGCCGAGGTCGCGGGCCGCGTCCAGGGCGCCTCGTTGATGCTCAACGCCTTCGGGCCCGAGGCCAATTTCAGCTACCCCGCCCGTCCGGCCCGCGCGCCACGAGGCTGGGCGCCGGACTGGACGGTAAAGCTCCGCACCCGTTCGGCCTATATGGGCATGCTCGGCCAGGATCTCGAAGCGATGATGCGCGGCGAGACTCCCGAGCGGCAGCAGGAACAGCCGCGCCGCCGCCGTTCGCTCAGGGACCGGATCCTGGGGCAATAGCGCCGCAGCGGGGACAGTTGCTGGCAACTGTCCCCGACCGGTTTTAGAAGAGTGGCATGGCCGATCTCATCCCGCCCCCCGCCGCCGCGACCCGGGACACCCACTGCACCGCCGCGCAATATGACGAGCTCTATCGCCGATCGCTCGACGATCCGGGCGGCTTCTGGGCGGAGCAGGCGAAGCGGATCGACTGGCTGACGGCGCCGACGAAGATCGCCAACTGGTCCTTCGAGCCGGTCGAGATCAAATGGTATGAGGACGGGATCCTCAACCTTTGCCACAATTGCGTCGACCGGCACTTGGCGACGCGCGCCAAAGATCCGGCGATCATCTGGGAAGGCGACGAACCCGGCGTCACCCGCACGCTCAGCTATGGCGAGCTGCACACCGCCGTCGTGCGCATGGCCAACAGCCTGAAGGCGCTCGGCGCCGCGAAAGGCGACCGGGTCACGCTCTACATGCCGATGATCCCCGAAGCGGCGGTGGCGATGCTCGCCTGCGCGCGAATCGGCGCGATCCACAGCGTCGTCTTCGGCGGCTTCTCGCCCGAGGCATTGCACGGCCGGATCGAGGATTGCGCGAGCCGCTTCGTGGTCACCGCCGACGGCGGCATGCGCGGCGGCAAATTGGTTCCTTTGAAGGCCAATGTCGATGCGGCGCTCGAGCGCGGCGGCGAGGTAACCGGCGTGATCGTCGTCCGCCATCTCGGGAACGAGATCGCGATGCAGGAAGGCCGCGATCATTGGGCGCACGAACTCGGCACCGCGGCCGCGCAGGAATGCCCGTGCGAACCGATGAATGCCGAGGATCCACTCTTCATCCTCTACACGTCGGGTTCGACCGGGAAGCCGAAAGGCGTGCTCCACACCACCGGCGGCTATGCCGTCTGGACCGCGACCACCTTCCACTACGTCTTCGATTACAAAGCGGGCGAGATCTTCTGGTGCACGGCCGACGTCGGCTGGGTCACCGGCCATAGCTATGTCGTCTACGGCCCGCTCGCCAACGGCGCGACCAGCTTCATGTTCGAAGGCGTCCCGAACCATCCTGATTTCAGCCGCTTCTGGGACGTGGTCGAACGGCACAAGATCGATATCTTCTACACCGCCCCCACCGCGATCCGCGCGCTGATGCGCGAGGGCGAAGCGCCGGTGAGCCGCCACGACCGCTCTTCCATTCGCCTGCTCGGCACGGTCGGCGAGCCGATCAATCCCGAGGCCTGGCTCTGGTATCACCGCGTCGTCGGCGAGGAGCGCTGTCCGATCGTCGACACCTGGTGGCAAACCGAGACCGGCGGGATCATGATCACCACCCTGCCCGGCGCCCATGGCATGAAGCCTGGCTCGGCGGGCCGGCCTTTCTTCGGGATCGAGCCGCAGCTGGTCGACGCGGACGGCAAAGTCCTTGAAGGCGAGGCCTCCGGCAATCTCTGCATCGCTCGCTCCTGGCCCGGCCAGATGCGCACCGTTTACGGCGATCACGACCGCTTCGTGCAGACCTATTTCAGCGCCTATAAAGGCAAATATTTCACCGGCGACGGCTGCCGCCGCGACGCGGGCGATTATTACTGGATCACCGGCCGGGTGGACGACGTGCTCAACGTCTCCGGCCATCGGCTCGGCACCGCCGAGGTGGAAAGCGCGCTCGTCTCGCACCCGCTCGTCGCCGAAGCCGCGGTGGTCGGCTATCCGCACGATATCAAGGGCCAGGCGATGTACTGCTACGTCACCCTGGTCGCCGGCGAGGAAGGCTCAGCCGCGCTCGAAGCGAAGCTCCGCGCCCACGTCCGCACGGAGATCGGCCCGATCGCCACGCCCGATCTGATCCATTTCACCCCCGCTCTGCCCAAGACCCGCTCCGGCAAGATCATGCGCCGCATCCTCCGCAAGATCGCCGAAAACGATTACGGAGCGCTCGGCGACACCTCGACGCTCGCCGATCCGTCGCTGGTCGACGATCTGATCGACGGCCGGCGCAATCGCTAGCGCCATGCTTCAGCGGATCGGCATTACCGGCGCGCCCGGCTGCGGCGTAACCACCCTCGGCAGGGCCCTTGCCACCCGCCTCGACGCCGTCCTGATCGACACCGACGATCATCACTGGATCGACAGCGACCCGCCCTATCAGCAGAAACGGGACGTGCCTGAACGGATGCGGCGAATGCCGCCGAGCAGGAGCGAACCGGCCGCTGGGTGGTGTCCGGCACGCTGGATGCTTGGGCCGACGGGATCGCGCGCGACGCCGATTTGATCGTCTTCCTGGAAGCGCCGACCGAGCTTCGCCTGCAGCGCCTGCGCGAGCGCGAGCAAGCCCGATTTGGCGACTCGCTGCTGCCGGGCGGCGCGCTGCATCGCACGCACGTGGAATTCATCGCCTGGGCGACCGAATATGAGCGCGGCACCCAGTCGGGACGGAGCAGGCCACGCCACGAACGCTGGCTGGCCGGCCTCGCTGTCCCGGTGCTCCGCCTCGACGCCACGCAGCCGGTGGAGGAGCTCGTCGCGGCGGTTCTGCGGCACGGCTGAAGACGGCGGCGCGGTTGCCGTCCCTCCAAGGCCGCTCTAGGCTCGGGCGATGCAGATCGTCTCGGCAGACATCGGCGGCACCCATGCCCGCCTCGCGCTCGCCGAACTGAGGCCCGGCGCGCGTCCCGCGATCGGCAAGATGCGCAAATACCGGACGCGCGAATCCGGCGGCCTCGCCGAGGTTTGGGCGAAGTTCGCGCGGGACAGCGGCGTTGCCTTGCCCCCAGCCGCTGCCATCGCCGTCGCCGCGCCGATCGAGGGCGACACGCTCATCTTCATGAACAATGACTGGCGCATCCCGCGCTGGGGAATCGTCGAAGAGCTGGGGCTGGAGCGGCTCACCTTGCTCAATGATTTCGGCGCGGTCGCCCAAGCCGTTTCGATGATGGCGCCTGATGAGCTGATCCCGGTCTGCGGCCCCGGCGAGCTTCCCGCCGAGGGCATCGCGACCGTGCTCGGCATCGGCACCGGCCTCGGCGTCGCCATTCTCGACCGACGCGGCGGCGGCGTCCGCGTGATCGAGACGGAGGCGTCGCATATCGGCTTCTGCCCGCTCGACGAGGAGGAGGAGGCGCTCTCCGACCATCTCACCGCCCGCTACGGCCGCGCCTCGGTCGAGCGGGTCTGCTCGGGGCCTGGCCTGATCGACGTCTACGCCTCGCTCGGAGGCGGCGATTGGGATGCGCAAAAACCCGGCCTGCTGTGGGACGCGGCGATCGGCGGCGGCGATCCGCTCGCCGAAAAGGCTCTCGCCATCCTCACCCGCTGCTTTGCCAGCGCGACCGGCGACATCGCCCTCGCGCAGGGCGCGACGGGCGTCGCCATCACCGGCGGCCTTTCAAACCGCATCGCCCATCTGTTGCAGAGCCCGGTCTTCGAAGCCCGCTTCACGGCCAAGGGCCGCTACCGCCCCCGCATGCAGCGCACCCCGGTCCGCCTCGCCACGGAGCCGGAGCCGGGCCTGCTCGGCGCTGCCATCGCCTTTCAGCGGGAATGGCTCAGCGCGGCGCCATCCTGATCGCGCCGTCCAGCCGCACATATTCCGCGTTCATGTAGACGTTCTCGGCCATGAACACCGCGAGCCGCGCATATTCCTCGGCCTGGCCGAGCCGCTTCGGGAAGGGCACCTGCGCGGCGAGCGCGTCCTTCACGTTCTGCGGCATCATCGCCACCATCGGCGTTTCGAACACGCCCGGCAGGATCGTGTTCACCCTGATCCCTTCGCTCATCAGATCGCGGGCGATGGGGAGCGCCATGCCGAGCACGCCGGCCTTCGAGGCGGTATAGGCCGCCTGGCCGATCTGCCCGTCCTGCGCGGCGACCGAGGCGGTGTTGACGATGCAGCCCTTCTCGCCGTCCGCCATCGGCGCCGCGTCGGCCATGCCGGCGGCGGAAGCGGCGAGCACGCGGAAACTGCCGATCAGGTTGATCTGGATGGCGAGCTCGAACTGGTGAACCGGATAGCGCTTCACCGCGCCCGTCTCCTTGTCGCGCCCGACCGTCTTCACGGCATTGGCGACGCCCGCGCAATTGACGCAGATCCGCTCCTGGCCGTGCGCCTCGCGCGCCTTGGCGAAACCCGCATCGACCGCCTCGTCGGATGTGACGTCGACCTGGCAGAAGATTCCGCCGATCTCGCCCGCCACCTTCGCGCCGCGCTCGGCGTCACGGTCGAAGATGGCGACCTTCACGCCCTTCGCGGCCAGCGCCCGCGCGGTCGCCTCGCCGAGGCCAGAAGCGCCGCCGGTCACCACCACGGCGATATTGCTGTCGAGTTTCATGCCATTTCCCCTGTCCGTTCGGGCTGAGCCTGTCGAAGCCCTCTCCTTTCCCTTAGAAAGAAGGGAGGCCCTTCGACAAGCTCACGGAGAACGAAACTCGGCTGTCTGGTAGGATTGCCATCATTTCGCTATCGTTTCGCGCAACAGAGGTCCCAGCGCACATGCCCAATCCCTTCACCCACCACCCAAAAGAAGTCGGCGAGAGCTACGCCCAGCATTTCGGCCATGCCACTTGGTTCGGCCTCCGCATGATCGGCGGCGGCATCGCCTGCCTGATCCACGCCGTCTTCCCGTTCCTCTGCGTCAAGACCGGCAGCCGGACCATGGACCGGCTGCATTCCAAGCTCCACGGCCGCTCCGAAAAGGCCAATTGGGAGCGCCACCCGATCATCTGACGGGCATGAGCATGCTTATTGTTGCAATGAATGAATCCGCATAGGCTGCGGTGTGGGCTTGGAGGACCGTCAATGAAACACGCTTTGTTGCTTGGCGCGACCCTGGTCGCGATTCCGCTGACCGCCGCCGCGCAGGCTCCGTCCGCCCTCACCCCCGAGCAGATCGTGCAGACCCGCAAGGCTGTGATGGCGCTGTCGGGCGGCGATCTCGCGGCAATGAAGGCGGCGGCCGACGCCAATGCCGACGTCAAGCAACTGGTCTTCTCGGCCCGCAGCATGAGCCGCTGGGCGCGCAACCTGCCCAACATGTTCCCAGACGGCAGCAATGTGCCACCGACCGGTGCGAAGGCCGAAGTCTGGTCGGACCGCGCCGGTTTCACCGCCGCCGCCACCGTCTATGCGGATGCCGCCACCCGGCTCGCCACCGCGGCGGAAGCTGGCGACCGCGCCGCCTTCCTGACCGCCTGGGGCGAGGTGCGCGGCGCGTGCGGCGCCTGCCACGACGCTTATAAAGACTAAAGCCCGAGCTTCCGACGGTCGGCGATGACGGCTTTTGCCGCATTGTGGCCTGGTGCGCCGGTCACGCCGCCGCCCGGATGCGCGCCCGCGCCGCACAGATAGAGACCCTTCAGGGGCATGCGGTAATCGGCGTGGCCGAGCATCGGCCGGTTCGAAAAGAGCTGGTCGAGCCCCATCTTGCCGTGGAAGATGTCGCCGCCGATCAGCCCGAAGCGCCGCTCCAGATCGAGCGGCGACAGCGCGATCCGCCCCAGCACCGACGCTTTGAACCCCGGCGCATATTTATCGACATGCGCGATGATGTGATCCGCCACCTCCTCCCGGCGCGCATCCCATCCGCCTTCGATCGCATAGGGGAAATGCTGGCAGAACAGGCTGGCCACGTGCTTGCCCTCGGGCGCCAGGCTGTCGTCGAGCGTCGAGGGGATCAGCATCTCGACGATCGGCTCGCTTGAATAACCCTCCGTCCGGGCTGTCAGATAAGCGCGGTCCATATAGCCGAGCGACGGCGCGAGGATGATCCCCGCGGTGAGATGGTCGCCTGGCTCGGGCAGCGAAGTGAAGCGCGGCAGTTCGGACAGCGCGACGTTCATCCGAAAGGTTGCCGATTCACTCGCCCAATGCGCCATCCGCCGCGCCGGCGCCTCATCCACCGCCCCCTCCGGCAGCAGTTCGGTGAACAGCCGTTTCGGATGCACGCCGGACACCAACGCTTTGGCCCGATAGGCTTTGCCCCCCGAGACCGCCCCGACCGCCTTGCCGCCCTCGACGATGATCTCATCGACCGGAGCGTCGAGGACGATCTCCACGCCCGCCTCGCGCGCGGCCTTGGCCATGGCCTGGCTGATCGCGCCCATCCCGCCGATCGCATGGCCCCAGGCACCCTCCACACCCGCCGCCTCGCCGAACACGTGGTGGAGCAGCACATAGGCGCTGCCCGGCGCATAGGGGCTGGCATAATGGCCGACCACCGCGTCGAAGCCGAACAGGGCCTGGACGAGATCGTGGCTGAAATAGCGTTCGAGGATGTCGGCCGCCGACTTGGTGAAGAAATCGACCAGGTCGCGCTGCTGCTCGAGCCCGAGCCGCCCCACCCCCCCGCCGAGCTTCAGCAGGGCGAAGAGATCGCCGAGCCCCCCGCCCGCATTGGGCGGCGCGCGCAGCAGCCATTGCCGGAGCACGCCGACAACTGAATTCAGCGCCTCGGAATAAGCGTCGTAATTCTCGGCGTCCCTCGGCGAATGCCGGGCAATCTCCCGCTTGGTCAGCCCCTCGCGACCCGAAAGCAGGTAATCGCCCCCGAGCGTCGGCAGGAAATTGTCGATTTTCCGCAGCACGACTTTGAGGCCGTGCTCGTAGAGCCGCATGTCGCGGATCACCTGGGGGTTCAGCAGGCTCACCGTGTAGCTCGCCGTAGAATTGCGGAAGCCCGGATGGAATTCCTCGGTCACCGCCGCCCCGCCGACCACGGCGCGCGCCTCCAGCATGGTCACCGAATAGCCCCGCTCGGCGAGATAGAAGGCGCAAGTCAAGGCGTTGTGCCCAGCGCCGATGATCAGGATGTCGGATGCCATGCGGGGCTTCTAGCGGCGCGGGCGGCGCTTCGCCTAGTCCCGCCGCCGCTGCCTATCGCAGCGCGCAAGACGACTTCCGACATGGCGCCCCGTCGTCGGAACCGGGCCGGGTCAAGCCGGTCTAGCCTGCGCCCGACACCTTGGCCTTACCCGGCTTTCGCGCCGGCGCGTGCTTCGCAGGGGGAAGGCAGATCGATGGAATGTTGAACATTGCGGGCGGGATCGGATCGGCGAATTCCTGATAATCGTAATAGTCGGCCAAGGCGAGGCTAGTGCCCCCTTCGGCGATGCTTGACGCGGATTCCATGAAGGTGACCGGCCGGGCGTGCCGTCCGTTGGAACCGTCCGGGAAGGGGCTGTACCAGGTCCACAGGAAGCGCCCTTGTGGATATTTGTCGCTGGGCGGGAACAGCACCGAGCAGATCGCGGCAGGATTGTTGGGGGACACGACCGGATCGTTGTTCACCAGCGCCCAGATCTGGCCCTCCTCCCCGGGCGTGCTGATCCAGTCGGGCGCCTCGGCCCCCATCACGAGGCCGCCCGGATCCATGGCGCAGCTCATCGTGCCGGCATTGTCGAGCGTGTAATCGAACCAGTGGCCGGCGAGTTCGGGCGGGTTGGGCATGCCCGCCGGCGCGCCGCCGAACATCAAGGCGGTGTCGATCTGGGGATCGGCCGGCGCCTGAGAATTGAAGACATAGGACATGGTCGTTCTCTGCGCGCGGCCGCGCAGGCCCCGATAGTCCGGGTCAGCCGCCCAGTGATAAAGCACCTGCGTCGGCAACGGGTTGCTCGCGGCGTTCACCGGCGTCATCATCGGCGACATCCCGAAATTGCCGTTCCAGACGAACAACTCGAGACCCTGGTCGCCGAAGCTGAAGGCGGGGATGTCCGGCATGTTCCAGGCGGGCTGGAAACTCGCGATCTGGGCAAAGGTCGGGAAATAAGTGAACGAGAAATTCTGGAACAGGGCCAGCTGATCCCCGGTGCCGGTGTCATAAGTGGGCGGCGGCGCGCCGAACATCATTCTGACCGGCAGTCCGCGAACCGGATCGTTCCAGATCCAGGTCGCCGCATTGGATCCCGCCACGGGCTGGGTCCACCAATCGACCGATGGCGCACCCTCCATCCAATTGAGCGGGCCGCTCGCGAAATAACGGCCATTGGCAAGCCATTGCGTCGACGGGAATTGCCAGCCGGTCTCGATCGTGTTCCAGTTGACGCCCTCATCCGTCGAGAGATGCGTCACGTTCAACACGTCGACCCAATACCACCAGGTCCGGCCGCTCGCGCCAAGCAATTGGACGAAGAAGGCGTTGCCTTCCGCATAGACGACGTTGGCGATGCACAGCTCGAAGAATGGCGAAGGATCCGGCGCGCTGGTCGGCGGCGGGCTGAACGGATGCAGAATCGCCGTAGCCTGCCATATGGGGGGCAATGAGGGCAGGGTCGGCGGAGGCGATTGGGGAGAGACGGGGGGCGGATCTAAGCCCATATCGGGCATCTGGGGCGCTTTTGTCATGACTCTTGGCTAAGCGCTTATAGATTCGGAGTCGAATCAATTAAGTAAAATAATGTTTCTCTCAAAATAAGACCAAATATCGATCCTTAACGCATCAGGACCAATTCTTCGCTCATTGTTGGGTGCAGCGCCACCGTTTCATCGAACTGGGCCTTGGTCAGCCCCGCTTTCACCGCGATCGCGGCCGCCTGCAGGATCTCCGGCGCGTCGGGGCCGATCATGTGGATGCCGACGACTTTGTCGCAATCGTCCACGATCAGTTTGTAGAGCGAGCGCTCGTTGCGCCCGGCGAGCACGTACTTCATCGGCCGGAAATCCGAGACGAAGGTCTTGTAGCTGCCGAGCTTGTTGCGCGCCTCGCCCTCTGTATAGCCGATCGCCGCGATCGGCGGATGGCTGAACACGGCCGAGGGGATATTGGCATAATCGACCCGGCAGGGCGTCTTGCCGAAGACGGTATCGGCGAAGGCCTGGCCCTCGCGGATCGCGACCGGGGTGAGCTGCACGCGATCGGTGACGTCGCCGATCGCGTAGATGCTGGGCACCGAGGATTGGTTGTCCTCGTCCACCAGGATCGCGCCGTTCTTGCCGAGCTCGACACCCGCCGCCTCCAGCCCGAGCCCCTTCGTGTTCGGGGCGCGGCCCACCGCCCAGAGCAGCAGGTCCGCCTCGATCGGGCTCGATCCGGCGACATGGATCTTCAGCGAGCCATTCTTCTGCTTCACGATCTTCTCGAACGGCGCGTTGAACTTGAAATTGATTCCCTTGGTCAGCGAGATTTGCAGCAGCCGGTCGCGGATCTGCTCGTCATAATGGCGCAGGATGACGTCGCCGCGATTGACGATCGTCACCTCGCAGGCGAACTCGTTCAAAATGCCGGCGAATTCGTTGGCGATATAGCCCCCGCCCGCGATCACCGCGCGCTTCGGCATCTTGTCCAGATGGAACATCTCGTTCGAGGTGACGCCATGCTCGGCGCCCGGCACATCGGGGACCACCGGATGCGCGCCCGTCGCGATCAGGATGGTCGCCGCACTCAGCGCCGTCCCGTCGGCGAGCTTCACCTGGTTGGGACCGGTCAGCACCGCGCGCTGCGGCAGGATCTCGACCTCGTGCCGTTCCAGGATGTCGATGTAGATACCGTTCAGCCGCTCGACCTCGGCCAGCACATTATCGCGCAGCGTGGCCCAGTCGAACGTACATTTGCCGACCTTCCAGCCGAAGCGGCCGGCGTCCTGCAGGTCCTCGGCGAAATGCGCGCCGTAGACGAGCAGCTTCTTGGGCACGCAGCCGCGGATCACGCAGGTGCCGCCGACCTTGTGCTCCTCGGCCACGGCGACGCGGGCGCCATGCGCGGCTGCGACCCGCGCGGCACGGACGCCCCCGGAACCCGCGCCGATCACGATCAGATCATAGTCATAGGCTTTGGTCATCGGTCATCGTCTCCAAAGGCACGGGCAATCAGCGCGTCGGTCGAAGGGTCGAAGTCGAGCTCCCCCCCGCCGTCCAGAGCGCGCGCCATTTCCTTGCCGAGCTCGACGCCGAACTGATCGAACGGATTGATGCCGAGCAAGGCGGCATTGGCGAAGGTCCGATGTTCGTAGAAGGCGAGCAACGCGCCGAGGCTCGCCGGGTCGAGCCGGTCGAGCAGGATCGTCGTCGAGGGCCGGTCGCCGGGATAGGCCCGGTGCGCATCGTCCGCGGCGCGGCCCGCCATCAAGGCGGCGCCCTGCGCGAAGCAATTGGTGAGGAGTTGTGCGTGATGCTCTTCGGCAAGGCCGTGCTCCGCCTCGATCGCGGCAACGAACTCGACCGGGACCAGCTGCGTGCCCTGGTGCAGCAGCTGGAAGACCGCATGCTGCGCGTCGGTGCCGACCCCGCCCCAGACCACCGGCGCGGTCGCCCGGCCAACCGGGTCGCCGCTGAGCGTCACCGATTTCCCGTTCGATTCCATTTCGAGTTGCTGGAGGTAAGCTGGGAGCAGCCGGAGCCGCTCGTCATAGGCGAAGACGGCCCGGGTCCCGGCGCCGCGCAGATTCGCATAATAACGGTCCACGAACGCGGCCAGAACGGGCGCATTCCTCGCCAACGGCGCGAAACGGAAATGACGGTCCATCGCCGCCGCGCCTTCGAGCAGGCTTTCGAACGCATCCCAGCCCAAAGCCAACGCCGCCGGGAAGCCGATCGACGACCAGAGCGAATAGCGCCCGCCCACCGTCTCGGCGAAGGGCAGCACCCGCGTCTCGTCCACGCCGAAGTCGATCGCCTTGTCGGGCGCGGCGGTGAGCGCGATCACCCGCCCATAGGGATCGTCGACACCGCCGTCCTCCAGCCATCGCAGCGCCGAGCGCGCGTTCAGCATCGTCTCGGCGGTGGTGAAGGTCTTCGACGCGACCACGACGAGGGTCGCTTGCGGGTCGAAGGCGGCGACCGCCTCCTCGAGCGCCGCCCCGTCGACGTTCGAAACCACCGCCGCCTCGTAGCGCCCGGCCCGCCGACCGAGCGCGTCGATCAGCAGCTTCGGTCCCAGCGCCGAGCCGCCAATGCCAAGATGGAGGATGTGCCGCACCGGCCCGAACGCCTCGGCCTCGATCGCATCGATCAAGGCCCGCATCCGTATGCGCAACCCCGTGGCGGCGGCAACGCTGTCCGGGGCGCCCTGCCCCCGCTCGGCAATGTGCTCGGCGGCGCGGCCTTCGGTGGGGTTGACGATCCCGCCCGCGAACAAGGCATCGCGTCTGGCCTGAAGGCCCACCGCATCGGCAAGCGCGAGGAAATCCTCCACCCGCTCACGGCCGAGGTGCGTCTTCGAGAAATCGAACAGGATGCCGCCTTCCTCGACGGTCAGCCGTTCCATCCGGTCCGGCTCCGCCGCGAACAGGTCATTGAGCGACCGCTCTCTGGCGGCTTCCAAGGCGTTCCAGTTCATCTCGCGGGCCTCTTAGCTTGACCGCGCCGGAGGCCCAAGCGAAAGCGGCGCGATGACCGATGCCGTAACGCCCCCCGAGCCCGAGACCCCCGGTGCGGAACCGACCAAGGAAAGCTGGTGGGAGACGGTCCGTTTCATCCTGTTCCTGTTCCTCGCCGCGCTGGTTCTCAGGACCTTCCTGCTCGCCCCTTTCTCGATCCCCTCGGGCTCGATGCTGCCGCGGCTGATGATCGGCGACTATCTGTTCGTCTCCAAATGGTCCTACGGTTATTCGCGCTTCTCGCTGCCCTTCCAGCCGATCGATTTCAGCGGCCGCTTTTTGGGCGGCGTGCCGGCGCGCGGCGACGTCGTCGTCTTCCGCCATCCCAATGGCGGAGACGATCTGGTGAAGCGCGTGATCGGCCTGCCAGGAGATACGATCGAGCTCCGCCAGGGCGTCGTCATCCTGAACGGCCGGCCGCTCCCGCGGGAGGCGATCGCCGATTATGCCATGGGGGTCAGCCCGAACAGCCCGTGCGTGCCCAAATATGGCAGCGTCACGCGCCGGGGGCGGGACGAAAACGGCGAACTGGTCTGCCTGTTTCCGCGCTTCCGCGAGACGCTGCCCGATGGCCCGAGCTATGACGTGCTCGATCAGACGCCTTCGTCGGAAACCGATAATTTCGGCCCGATCCGCGTGCCTCAGGGCCACGTCTTCGTGATGGGCGACAATCGCGACGACAGCGCCGACAGCCGCGTGCCCGCAATCGTCGGCGGCGTCGGCTTCCTGCCGATCGACAATATCCTCGGCAAGGTCGTCTTCACCTTCTGGTCGACCGACGGCTCGGCCTCCTGGATCAAGCCCTGGACCTGGTTCACGGCCGCGCGCTGGAGCCGGCTCGGCTGATGGCCACGCTCACCTTTTGGTTGCGCGAGACGATCGGGCACGCGCCGCAGGATCCGGCCCTGTTCGAACGCGCGCTCACCCATTCGAGCCGGGGCGAGGAGAATTACGAGCGGCTCGAATTCCTCGGCGATCGCGTGCTCGGCCTCGTCATCGCCGACTGGCTCTACGAAATCTTCCCGGACGAGCCCGAAGGCAAGCTCTCCAAGCGCCTCAACGTCCTCGTCTCGGGCTGGACCTGCGCCGAGGTGGGCCGCGGCCTCGGCCTTGCCGCGCAGATGCGCCTCGGCAAGCAGGCCCGCGACGACGGCGCCTTCGATAGCGACAATGTCCTCGGCGACATGGTCGAATCCCTGATCGGCGCGCTCTGGCTCGACGGCGGGCTGGAGGCGGCGAAGGCCTTCATCCACCGCGCCTGGGCGGAGCGCGTCAGCAGCGACACCGCCGCGCCCCAGCACCCCAAATCCGCGCTGCAGGAATGGGCCGCCGCTCACGATCGCCGCCCGCCGGCCTATGAAGTGATCGGCCGCTCCGGCCCGCAACATGCGCCGCGCTTCGTCGTGCGCGTCTCGATCAAGGGGGTCGGTGAGGCCGAAGCGGAAGGGCTCGCCAAGCAGGAAGCCGAAACCGAAGCCGCCAAGGCGTTGCTGGAAAAGCTCACGTGACCCGCTTCGGCACCATCGCCGTGGTCGGCGCGCCCAATGCCGGCAAGTCCACCTTGGTCAACGCCCTCGTCGGCCAGAAGGTCGCCATCGTCACCGCCAAAGCGCAGACCACCCGCACCCGGCTGATGGGCATCGCCATCGCCGGCGAGGCGCAGCTCCTGCTCACCGACACGCCCGGCATCTTCGAGCCGAAACGGCGGCTCGATCGCGCCATGGTCGCCGCCGCCTGGGGCAGCGCGCAGGACGCCGATCTGATCGCTTTGGTGGTGGATGCCTCCACCGGCCTGAAGCGCGGCGTCGCCGATCTGCTCGACCGGCTCAAGGACCGCCCGGAAGCGAAGATCCTGATCCTCAACAAGGTCGATCTGGTGAAGAAGGAAGCGCTGCTGACGCTGATCGCGCAGGTCGACGGGCGCGCCGATTTCGAGGAGATCTACATGATCTCGGCCGCGAGCGGCGACGGCGTCGCCGAGCTCAAGGCGGCGCTGGCCGCGCGCGTGCCCGAAGGCCCCTGGCATTTCCCGGAGGACCAGGTCTCCGACGCCACCGACCGGATGATGGCCGCGGAGATCGTCCGCGAGCAGCTCTACCTCCAGCTCCACGCCGAACTGTCCTATGCGAGCGCTGATCCCATTGCTGCCGTTTCGTAAAGTAAACAGCCCCTACGACAATCAAAGCCAACACTAACAGAGTCAACACGCGCG
>DATINU010000195.1:0-5755 GCA_035473955.1 Allosphingosinicella sp. | reverse complement strand
CGGTCCGCGCCGCCGGCCGCCCGGCCTGGCATCTGCTCGGCCAGAATGAAGGGCACGGCTTCGCCAAGAAGGAGAATCAGGACTATCAGTTCCTGGCGAGCCTGCTCTTCTGGCAGCAGAACCTGCTCGGCGAGCCGGCCGGCGCTAGCGCCGCGGCCCCTTAAGCTCCCGCTCGAGGAAGGCGATCATTCCGGCCCAGCTGTCGGCCTGGGCGTGGGCATCGGCCCGGGGCGTGCCGCCGTCCTGCGAGGGGCCGTTATTGTGCGTGGTTGTCGGCCGCCACCCGGTGTCGACGATGAGATGGCCCGCCTCGGGATAGACGCGCGCGTCGAACGGGCGCGGGTAACGGAAGCGGCGCAGGCGTTCGGCGACGGCCGCGACGCTGTGCCCCGAATCGCCGGCCTGATCGTCGCCGCCGCCCGCCAGGAAATAGGCGGCCCGGCCGCGCTCGACCTGGATCGCGGCGGCGGCGAGCGTGCGGGGTGCCGCGCGGGCGAGGTTTTCGCGGTGCACCCGGGCCATGCGGACCTCGCCGCCCGGGACCGCGAAGCCGCGCACCTCTTCGCCGAGGCCCGTCTCCGGCACGAAGGGCAGGTCGCGGCCGGAGCGGCTCCAGGACGAGCCCATGCCGACCTCCCCGGCGCCATAATTGAACCCCTGATTGACCCAGGCGGAGGGCACGAAGGCGGCAACCGCGTCGATCCACGGATAGATCGAGGCGAGCAACAGCGCGAACTCGCCACCTTTGGAAGCACCGACGATGCCGAAGCGCTCGACATCCGCCTCGGGCCGCGCGGCGAGCCAGGTGCGGACGCGCTCGATCGATTCGACCGGGATGCCGTTCAGCGCCTCGGGCACGCCGGGCACGGGGCGGATGCGCGGCGAATAATAGACGAGGCCGAACACGGCATAGCCGCGCGCGACGAGCATCGGACCGAGCCAGTCGGCATAGCCGATCCCGCCCTCGCTGCCGTGCAGGATCACGACCACCGGCCGGCCGCGCGTCCCGCGCTCGCTGTAGAAGGCGCCGACCACGCTTGGCGTGCGGACCTCCTCCCGCGTCACGGCTATGTTGGCGGCGACGAAGGTCAGCGTCTTGCGGTCCTCGATGCGGTCGCCGCTCTGCAGCGTCAGCACCACCTCGTCGGCGTTCGGGACCGCTGCGGCGGCGAGGATCGGCGGCAGCGGCGCGACTTCGGGGACCAGGCGCTGCTGCGACCAGAAGAGGCCGCGAAGATCGGCGCCGGAATAGGTCCCCGCGATCGGCGCGGCCGTCGCGAGATCGACGATGCCGGAGCGGTTCACGCGATAGGTGGCATAAGCGTGGAACGGAACCATCTGGCCCGATCCCGCGCGAATCGCCGACTGGGCGTGCAGGGTGAGCTGGCTGCCCGGGGCGGCCTCGACGATCCGGATCGAGACCGGATCGCCCTCCAGGACGCGTTCCGGGGTCACCTCCAGCCGAGCGGCCGAGGCGGCGGTGCCGAGCGCCACGAAAAGCAGTGCGATCCACTTCATCCGGCGTCCCTTCTTGTTTTTTCGGCTTCGCCCGCAGCGCCTTCGACGAGCTTGCGGAGGCCCGGCGGGTCGGCGCGCAGCAAGGCGAGTCCCGCCAGCCGGTCGCGATCTTCGGGCGCGATCTCGTAGAGCCGGATTTCCGAAGCCAGGGCATTGTGCTGCAGCGTCGAAAGGTAGGCGCCGTTGCTCCAGACGGCGTGACGAACCGTTCGGCCATCGCGCGCGAGCAAAGCGAGCAGATACTCGCAGGCATCGGCGACGATGCTGAGCTGATCGCCGGGCCAGCGATCGATGATCCCGGGCCGGGGCGGCGAGCGGACGAGGTCGAACGACGCTTCAGTCGCCTCGTCATAGACGATCCCCGCCACTCTCACCCCGCGCCCGGCGGCCGCCCGCAAGTCTTCGCGCAGCGCCTCGAACGGCGCCGGGAAGCAGTCGAAGAGCAAGGTCTCGCGCGCGCCGGCGACCATCGCCCGGGCGCGGGCGTAGGTCTGATCGAGCGTCTTCAGATGATAGATGCGGTCGTCCTCCTTCTCGCTGCCGATCGTCGAGAGCGCGCCCAGCGCCTCGCTTCGACGCGCCTCGAACTGCCGTTCAAGCGCGCCGAGCAGCTCCGCCGGCGCAGCCGCGCGATAGACGCGGCCCTCGCTGTCGTCGGCCAGCACGGCGCCTTTCTGATGCAGGGAGCCGAGCGCGAGGTAGATATTGGGCGGAGATTTTCCGATCGCCTGGGCGAGGCGGTAACCGGTCGCGGGCTGGCGCAGCAGTTCGCAATAGACCGCCGCCTCGGTCTCGCTGAAGCCGAGCGCGGCGAGAGCTGAGAGGCCTTTATTATTTCCCATCAGAAATAACATGTACGAAAGCCGGCGATCGTGCAAGCGTCATGGCGAGCAAGCGAGGAGGGCAGCGTGGGCGTATCGATCATCGACGGCACGATCGAGGAGGTCGAGTTAAAGCGACGCCGCAAGCTCGCCTCGGTCTATTCGCGGATCCTGTTCCGGCTGCCCGACGGCACGACCAAGACTTGGGGGAAATCCGTGGTCTGGAACGACGTCGCCGACAAGCTGAAGCCGGGGACGCAGGGGCGCTTCTACCTCTATACCGCGATCGATCATCGCGGCGTGCACGGCGTCAGGGCGGCGGACGGGACGGAGGTCTACGGCTTCGGCCGGGTCAACGAATATGCCTCGATCGGCGTATTCGTGGTCAGCGCGCTGACCGTCGCTTTCTCGATCATGGCGATCGGGGACGCGCCGTTGCTCGCCACTATCCTGCTCGTGCTCAGCGTGCCGATGTACCTGCTCTACCGGAACACGCGCGTGCAGGCCGAACGGCAGTTCCAGGCCGATTCGGGCTACCGGCCGCCGGCCGGGTGATGGCGAGCCGGCCGCTCTGGGCCTGGCGGGAGGCCGGCGGTGTGGCAAAGGCGGCGCGCCTGCTCCTCTATGCGACCGCCGCGCTTTCCACGCTCGCCGCAGGCGCGGCGCTGGCCATCGGCGTGGAGAATTTCGAAAGCGATGCGATCGGCAAGTTCCAGCTTGGCCGCAGCCTGGTTTCGTTGGCGACCGCGATCACGTTTTTCGTCTGGCTCTACCGCGCCAACGCCAACGTGCGTGCGCTGGGCGCGGAGGACATGATGGGCTCGCCGGGCCTCGGCGTCGGCTGGTTCTTCATCCCGCTCGCCAACCTCTTCATGCCCTATATGACGGTGCGCGACGTCTGGCGGGCCAGCGGGCGGCCGCGCGACTGGCAGGGGGAGTCCGCCCCGGTCACGATCCTGCTCTGGTGGATCTGCTGGGTGGCGGGCAACGTCCTCGCCACCGTCTCGTTCCGGATCGAGCTCGAACATGGCTTCAAGATGACGCCCGAGGCGCTCTGGCTGGGTCTCCTTTGCGATCTGCTCTGGATCCCCGCCTCGCTGCTGCTCGCGTCGATTATCGGCGGCGCGCAGGAGCGCCAGGTCCACGCCCGACTCAGCGCGACCATGGCCTAATCCAGGCGCTCCGCCCGCCAGCCCTCGCCGACGATCGCGGCGCCGTCGATCGTGCCACGATAGTCGCGCTCTCCGGCGCGGAAGGCGAGCGCGGTCCCCCGCAGCCTGGCGTCGCTGAGCGGGACCGTGTCCAGCGTGCCGGAAACCTCTTGGAAGCTTTGTTCGACTTCGAGCAGCTGCGGCGGACCGGCCGCCTCCCGCAGCTGCCAGCGTCCGCCCGCGACGGCGGGGACGATCCAACGGAAGATGCGGCGGCCGTCATGCACCTCCTCGGCCTCGGGCCGCCAGTCGCCGAGATTGAAGGCGTGGCTGACGATCCGGGCGCCGGGACGCAGCTCGGTCAGCAGACGCGGACGAAGCCTGAGGTTGATTTCGGGGAGCAGATAGAGAGCGACGACGCTCGCTTCGTAGATCGGGGTTGCGAACAGGTCCTGCCGGCGGAAGCTCGCCCGCATTTCGACCCCGGCGATCCGGGCGGCGGCATGCGCCTCGGCGATGCGCAAGGGATCGAGATCGACGCCGAGCGCGCGGGCGCCGCGCAACGCGGCCGCCACCGCGATGCGACCGTCGCCGCAGCCGAGATCGATGAGATAGTCGGCCGCCCCGACGCCGGCGAGATCGAGCAGCTTTTGCACTAGGCTGTGCGGCGTCGGCACGAACGGCACTTCGAGCTCGGGGGCCGCGAATCCGGCGAGCGCCGGCAGCATTATGGCGGCGAGCAGGTCGCGGCGGCTTAGCTCCATGGCTTCGACCATAGCTTGCAACCCCGCGCCGCCAAGGCCATTTGCCGCGCATGACCCAAGCCGACCCGCCGCTTCGCGCCGCGATCATCCCGGTGACGCCGCTGCAGCAGAATTGCTGCCTGATCTGGTGCACGAAGACGATGCGCGGGACCTTCACCGATCCCGGCGGCGACCTGCCCCGGCTGAAGGCGGCGGCGGCGCAGCATGGGGTCACGATCGAGAAGATCCTTCTGACCCACGGCCATATCGATCATTGCGGATCGGCGAAGATCCTTGCCGACGAGCTCGGCGTCGAGATCGAGGGGCCGCACGAGGACGACCGCTTCTGGATCGCGCGGCTCGAGGATGACGGGCGCAATTACGGGATCACCGGCAAGCCGTTCGAAAGCGACCGCTGGCTGGTCAACGGCGATCGGGTGACGGTCGGCGAACTCACTTTCGACGTCTATCACTGCCCGGGCCACACGCCCGGGCACGTCGTCTTCCACCATCCCGAATCGAAGCTGGCGATCGTCGGCGACGTGCTCTTCCAGGGCTCGATCGGGCGGACCGATTTCCCGATGGGCAATCATCAGGATTTGATCGACGCGATCACAGGGCGGCTCTGGCCGCTCGGCAACGACACCGCCTTCGTCCCCGGTCACGGCCCGATGAGCACCTTCGGCCAGGAGCGCGCGACCAACCCTTTCGTCGCCGACCGGGTGCTGGCGAAGGCCTAGCGGCCCCTGGCGGGCGCGCCCGCCGCGGGCGGGCGGCCGCCGATCTCGAAGCCGCGCTGGAGGGGCGGTGCCTGATAAGCGATCAGAATCGCGTAGAAGCCGAGCCCGAGGAGGACGAGCCAGCTGACGCCGATGCCGGCGACCCGCATCAGGTTCGCGCCCGGCCGGTCCATGCCGAAGGCGTGCAGGATGCGAGCGAGGATGAAGGTGATCGCGGCGCCCCAGAGCCAGAGATTGCCGCCGGTGGCGAGCTCGACAAAGCCGGTCAGCACCAGGAAGATCGGCGTGTTCTCGGCGAAATTGCCGTGCGCGCGCATCCGCCGCATCAGCACTTCGTTGCCGCCGTCGCCGACGCCGATCTTCAGCGGGCGGCGGAGGCGGCTGACGCGCAGGCTGAGCCAAACGTGCAGGATCGCGGCGGCGCCGGCGATGGTGAGCGTGATCGGCAGGATCATGGCGGTCTTTCCCCTTCGGCCCAAGCCTCGCACGGCGCCGCGGCGCTTGCAACTCCACCCCAAATCGCTATAGGCGGGCCCCTTCCGCGAGAGCATCGGGCCGTGAGGCCAGCGGCCTTAGGGCCGTTGACCATCGAAACCCACGCTCGCCCGCAACCTATGAACCACGAGAACAGGTGCCACGATGGCCGTCCCCAAGAGAAAAACCTCGCCCTCCAAGCGCAACATGCGCCGCAGCCACGACGCGCTGAAGCCGACCCAGTATCAGGAATGCCCGAATTGCGGCGAGCTGAAGCTCCCCCACAATATCTGCCCGAGCTGCGGTCA
>DATINU010000194.1:0-4729 GCA_035473955.1 Allosphingosinicella sp. | reverse complement strand
GCCGACGATGAGCCGGCCGGGCTCGAAGACCAGCCGCGCGCCCCAATCCTTCGCGGTGCGAATCGCCATGGCCGCATAATCCTGCGGACTAGGCGGCGGCGGCGCGGCGGGATCGTAGGCGACGCCAAGTCCTCCGCCGAGATCGGCGCTTTTAATCTCATGTCCTTCCGCCCGCAGGCGCTGGATGAGCGTGCCGATCTTTCCAAACGCCGCTTCGAGCGGGGCAAGGCTGGTCAGCTGGCTGCCGATATGGACGGCGACGCCGGTGACCAGGAGTCCCGGCAAATCGCGCGCCCGCGCATAAGCCTCGACGGCCTCACCAATCGAAATGCCGAACTTGTTGTGCGCGGCGCCGGTCGAGATTTTCGCGTGTGAGCCTGCCGCGACGTCCGGGTTGATCCGGAAGCTGACCGGCGCCGTTCGCCCAAGCGAGCGAGCGACTTCGGACAGCATCTCGGCCTCGTCCAGGGATTCCAGGTTGAACTGGCCGATGCCTCCGTCGAGCGCGAGCGCCATCTCCGACTCGGTCTTGCCCACCCCGGAGAAGACGATCTTTTCCCCCGCGATACCGGCGGCGCGGGCCCGCCGATATTCGCCCCCGGAAACCACGTCCGCCCCGAGCCCTTCCGCCGCCAGCGTCGCCAGCACCGCGGCATTGGGATTGGCCTTCACCGCATAAGCGATCAGCGGATCGCCGAGCGGCGCCAGCGCCGCCTTCAGCGTCCGCGCCTGCGCCTGCATGCCCGCCGTCGAATAGACGTAGACCGGGGTTCCGACCGCCTCGGCGATCCGCTCGAGCGGCACGTCCTCGCAGCGAACCCCGCCGTCCTGCAGCCGAAAAGGGTTCATCCGCCCGAGACCTAGATCAGGCCCGGCACGAACCGCTTCACGCGGGCTGCATAGGCGTCATAGGCGGCGCCGAATTCGACCCGCAGCAATTTCTCCTCCTCGCGGATGCGGATGGCGGTGCCGAGCGCGAACAAGGGCGCGGTGACGAGCAGACTCGCCGGATGGCCGAAAGCGATGGCGAGCGCGATCAGGAAAGCGCCCATGCCGGTATAGATGGGATGGCGGAGCCGCGCGAAGATGCCCTGCGTCACCAGTTCGTGCCCCTCGCGCATCCGCGCCACCACGCTCCAATTTGCGCCCATCGCCCGCGACGCCGCCCAGAACAACGCCACCGAAGCCAGCATCAGCAGCGCCACCGCCGCCCCCACGGCCAGCGCCCCCGGGCTGTCCGCGGGCATTGCGACAAGGATCCGCCCGACGCCGGTGCCGGCGAAGGCCAGCATCTGGATGAGGACGCCGAGGGTGGAGAGGCCGGACTTGCGTTTCGCCGGCGCGGAGGAGCGGCTGCCGAGCCGCGTCGCCAGCACGCTCGCGAAGAAGGCGAGACCGCCCGCGGTAATCGCGATCAGCCCCGGCACGCCGACGGGCTGCGACTGGAACAATGGCATCGATCCCGCTCCCTTCGGACGCGGTCTAGCACAAGCGGAAGGGATGGCGCACCCTGAGGGTGCTGAGTCGAACACTCTCTTTGAGATTCTGGCAGACTGGAACGCGGTTTTGCAGGACACCTCGCTGGCGGATGATCCGCCAGCGGAGTTCGACTGAGCATAGCCGTCGTCTCTGACCTTCCCCCCAAGCTCGCTGATGCGAGCTGCCAGGGGAAAGAAAGAGTCTGCTATGAGTATCGATCCCCGCCTTCCCGCGCCGCTTAGCGCGGTCTTCGACGACAGCGCGCGTCCCGATAGTGACGCCGCGCCCGAGTCACCTCCGATTGAGGACAAACCCCTACACCCCGTCTCTCTCCGCATGACGTTTGAGCAGAAGGCGCAGCTAGAGCGCGATGCTGCCGGAATGTCGGTTGCGGCCTATATCCGTTGGCGGCTCTTTGATCCGGACAGCCCGCCGCCGCGCACGCGCGGCAAATTCCCGGTCAAGGATCACAAGGCCCTGACGAAGCTGCTCGCGCTGCTCGGCCAGTCGAGGATCGCGAACAACGTCAACCAGCTCGCCAAGGCCGCGAACTCCGGAAGCCTGCCGCTATCGCCGGACACGGAGCGAGTCCTGCAAGAGGCTGCGGCGGATATCGCCGAAATGCGCCGCCTGCTGCTGGAAGCTCTGAACATGGAGCCGGACGGATGATCCTGAAGGCCTCCCAGCGCGGCGGCGGTCGGCAGCTCGGTCTGCACCTCCTGAAGACCGAAGAGAACGAGCATGTCGAAGTGCACGAAGTCAGCGGCTTCGTGGGCGAAACCGTGCGCGACGCGATGAAGGAGGCTCACGCGCTGTCACGCGGGACGCATTGCCAGCAATACCTGTTCTCGGTGTCGCTCAATCCGCCTGCCGGCGAGACGGCGCGGCTCGATACTTTCGAGCAGGCGCTTCGCATGATCGAGGATCGGACGGGCCTCGCCGGCCAGCCTCGGGTCGTCGTCTTCCATGAAAAGGAAGGGCGGCGGCACTGTCACGCGGTCTGGTCGCGGATCGATGCCGCGACGATGACGGCGAAGCATCTGCCCTTCTTCAAATCCAAGCTCCGCGAGGTCGCCCGCCAGCTCTTTCTGGAGAACGGCTGGTAGATGCCGGATGGCTTTGCGGATTCCAGGCTGCGCGATCCGCGCAGTTTCACGCTGGATGAATGGCAACAGGCCAAGCGCGCCGGGCTGGACGCCAAGGCTCTGAAGGACGCCGCGCAGGAGGCGTGGGCGGTATCGGACTCTGCCAAGTCCTTCGCCAAGGCGCTTGAAGAGCGCGGGCTGTTTCTGGCGCAGGGCGACCGGCGCGGCCATGTCGCCGTCACTGTCGACGGCGACGTGTTTTCGCTCGCGCGAGTGACCGGCCGCGCGTCCAAAGAGGTCGCGGCCCGGCTCGGCGATGCGAAGACTCTGCCTTCGGTCGAGAAAATGCGAAAGCAGCTCGCCGGCGAAATGGGCCAGCGGCTCAAATCCCATATCGCGGAAGCAAAGCGGATTGCCGCGAATGCGATGAAGCCGCTCCACGCCCGGCGCGAAGCGATGACGCGCCAGCACCGGGACGAGCGGAAGCGCCTCGACGCGGGCCTTGCCCAGCGCTGGGCGGCGGAGCAGCGGCAGCGTGCCGCGCGCATTCGCGGCGGCGTCAAAGGCGCATGGGATCTGCTGACGGGCCGCTACATGAAGGCGCGTCGGCAGAACGAAATGGAAGCGGTCTTCGCCGTGCAGCGCGACCGGGCGCAGCGGGACACGCTCATTCGCGACCAGCTCAGGGAGCGCGGAAAGCTGCAAGCCGATCTCCAGCAGGTGCGGACGCGCCAGGCACGGCAGTTGCTCGCGCTTTATCGGGACGCGGCGCGCTTCCGGCAAACTGAGCGGGAGCGGGAACCGGCGCGAGGTCCGAGATTGGATTTCGGGCGATAGGCGTCGCGGCTTCATAGGTTCCACGCCTTTGCCATTCGGCCCGGATGGGCTTCGCGTTTGTCGAAGTTATCGAGGCCCCTGAGCAAGACCGGCAAGGCGTGAAGCCTTCTCCACTGTGTTGCGATCCTGTCGGATGCGGCCTGTCCGTGTCCTGATTCCTCGTCCTCCAACGCGGCCCATTCCGGGCGGCGAAGCCAAGGAGGAATCCATGTTCAAAATGACGCGCGACGATCTCGCCCGCAAATCGCTGACCCAGCTCGCTGCCCTGTTCAACGAGGTCAATCAGTCGCTCGAAGCCGCACCTGATCCGAGTCCTGCCCGCGCCCGCGCGCAGTCGCTTCTGGCGATGATCCGGGCCGAGCGGGCGGGGCGCGATCCCGCGCCCTAAAGCTATCTCTGGCATGGGTTCAGGCTAATGCTGAACCTCTGCCTTCGGCGAGAATGGGGGTGCAAGCGGCGCGGCAGCCTTCGCGGGGAACCGGCTGCAAGGAGCGCGGAACGCGTGGATGAAGCCGGGCGGAAGGTCTGCCCGAAGCGCGCCAGGGGCAAAGCCCCAAGCCTCCGCGTTAGCGATCGTCACCGAAGGCGGAGACTACAGGCTCCGGGCGCTGAACGCGCCTAGAGCGCGGCCCGAAGGGAACGCCTTTTCATCATATTCATGTGGATAAGGGGGTGTCGGACATTGCTCCATCAGCAATGCCCGCCTAGCTTGATGCCCGGTAAGTCTCGCCTGACCTGTCACCGGGTCCAAGGGGGCACGAATACAATCTGACGTTATCGGACCCTATGGCGGGCCGTTCGTAATCGGTGATGTGCGGCTTCCTATGAGGTCTGATGCTATGTCACTGCTGATACTCACCCACGAAAATCTCGAATCCCTAAAGCGCGCGGCGCGTGAGCAGATGCCGCTGGTGAAATCAGGTCATTTGACCGAGGCGATTGCCGCTGCGCTCGGCTTTCGGACTCATGCCGCGCTGCTGGCGAAGCTGGCTTTGAACCCGGCTCTCCCGCCAGACGCAGTTGAGTGTGATCCCGCTCGTTTTGTAACGCGGTTGGCCGAGCTTGGTTATAGTGCCAGTCTCGCAATCGACCTGGCGAAGATCGTGCGGAGCGCTGCCATCCCTGACCGGCCATATGCCGAGTTCAGGAGCGGCGACTTTGCTGCTAACGATGCGCATTTCTCATGGTGCCAGCGCCGCAATCGCCCGATGCTGACGATCTCCCTGTCGCGTCAATATGCGAGGCTGGACTGGGACTGCATCACCGTCTCTTCGGATAAGGAAGACTATCTGTTCGGCGACGATAATGGGGGTGCGTTCGGAGAGGGA